>JBDTMM010000255.1:0-4315 GCA_039934275.1 Flavitalea sp.
AGCCATCCAGCACCTGGCGGGGGTCAACAGGAGCAAGGTTATCGTGGTGATAAACAAAGATCCGGAGGCGCCTTTTTTTAAAGCGGCAGACTATGGTATTGTAGGCGACGCCTTCGAAGTTGTACCAAAAATGATCGAGGCGGTTAAGCAGCTTAAATGAGTTTCAGGACTGATTGTACTGATCAATTTTTTGGATAAAAACATGTAGGTTTGTGGTTATTAACTCAAATAAAAACTAGTAGTCCTCCTCAATAGCAGGGAAAAGGGCGGTGATCTTATGAAGAAAATAGAGTTGGAAATAGTGGCTTTGTCGCATAGCATTACCCAAACACATTCCTACGCTGTTGTATTAGGTGAAGTGAACGGTTTACGGAGGCTTCCCATCGTCATCGGTGGTTTTGAAGCGCAGGCAATAGCCGTGGCGCTCGAAAAAATGCATCCCAGCAGACCGCTGACGCATGACCTGATGAAAAATTTCATGAACGCTTTTAATATAGACTTGCAGGAAATCATCATATGTGACCTGCAGGAAGGTATTTTCTACTCAAAATTACTTTGCGTAAGTGAACACGATACCGTGGAAATAGATTCTAGAACCTCGGATGCACTGGCACTTGCTGTGCGTTTTGGCTGCCCGATCTATACTTACGACAACATCCTGGAAAGTGCGGGTATATTAATGGAAGACTCTTCGGGTAAAAAGAAAATCACCAGAGGAGAAGCCGTTACAACGGAAACTTCAAGGGGTTCCGACGACCTTCGCGCACTATCCGTGGAAGAACTAAACACTCTTTTAAACGAAGTATTGGAGCAGGAAGACTATCTCCGCGCCATCGCTATACGCGACGAAATCAACAGCAGGAGAAAATCACGATAGCATTTCTTTAAACCAACCCCAGCCGTGGTAATTTTTCCTAATGCCAAGATAAATTTAGGACTTCGGGTAACCGGCAAAAGACCTGACGGTTACCATGATATCGAAACCCTTTTCTACCCTGTTCCGCTAAAAGAGGCGTTGGAACTGACTCTTCACGTTCCATCAAAACATCATGAGTACAACTTTGAATTAATTGTTACTGGCGCAGAAATACCAGGTGTTGAAGTGGACAACCTCTGCTACAAGGCCTATACTATCATTAAGAAAGATTTTAGCAGTATTCCGGGCCCGCTGAGAATGCATTTGCATAAAGCGATTCCAACCGGAGCGGGACTAGGCGGAGGATCTTCGGATGGGGCCGCCGCGTTAAAAATGCTGAACGAAGAATTAAAATTAAATATCGACCCTGAAAAACTGAGCGAATATGCACTCCAGCTTGGTAGTGACAGCCCATTTTTTTTGCTTAATAAACCTTGCCTTGCTACCGGCCGGGGAGAAATATTACAGGAAACAAATCTTTGCCTGACAGGGTATTATTTTGTGCTGGTATACCCTGGTATTCATATCAGTACTGCATGGGCGTATGGTGCCTGCAAACCGGGTTCGTCACAGTCATCTATAACCGAGATAATAAAAATGCCGGTGGAAACCTGGAAAGGAAATCTGGTGAATGATTTTGAGGAACCGGTATTTGTGAAATATCCTGAGATTCAATTGATCCGCGATGAATTATATATGACCGGAGCGGTGTATGCATCACTCACCGGGTCGGGGTCGTGTGTATACGGAATATTTAAAAACGATACCGAATTTCATCAAGGGTGCATTAGCGGTCAACATAAAATATTTCATTTAAAACCCTGGTCTTGAAAGTTGCAGGTTTTACTTTTATTCGTAATGCCATTAAATACGATTACCCGGTGGCAGAGGCTATCGGGTCCATTCTGCCGTTGTGCGATGTGATGATCGTATGCGTGGGAAATTCTTCTGATAAAACCGAAAAATTAATTAGTGGCATCGACCCCGGAAAAATAATTATTTTTCATTCTATATGGGATGAAGCGCTGCTTGAAGGCGGGAAGGTACTTTCTGTGGAAACGGACAAAGCATTATCACAAATCCCTCCAGATGCAGACTGGTGCATTTATATCCAGGGCGATGAAGTGATCCACGAAAAATATTACCCGGTGATCATGGCCGCAATGGAAAAATATAAAGATGACACGAACATTGAAGGTTTGCTATTTAAATACAAACATTTTTACGGTAGTTACGATTATGTTGGCGACACACGCAAATGGTATAGTCATGAAATCCGTATTATCAAAAATGATCCCTCCATCCACTCCTATCGCGATGCACAGGGGTTCAGGAAAGATGGAAGAAAGCTGAAAGTGAAACCCATCGATGCATTTATTTATCACTATGGCTGGGTGAAACATCCTATGTTCCAGATGCAGAAAATCCTTGGTTTTGAGAGATTGTACGATGTAAGAACTATGGCTTCTAAAATCACCAAAGAGGCGGCTAAACAATTTGACTATTCAGAAATTGATTCACTTACAAAATTCACGGAAACGCATCCCGCTGTAATGCTCGACCGCATTGCAAAAAAAAACTGGACATTCGAGCACGACATTACGCGAAAAAAATTTACTACAAAGGGGTACCTCATGCACCTCCTTGAAAAAATGACTGGCCGCAGGTTTTTCGATTATAAGAACTACCGCATTGTCTGAACAAATTACTACCTTCGTGCTATGTTTCAAACGGCCTTCCTCTCTCTTAATTTAGATTTTCTAGATCATCCCCTTGGGTGAAACATTATTAACAGGGCCATTTAGTATTTTCATTTATTTACTTTTTATTTTTTATATATGAACGTGGTTGAAAACATTTCAGCTAAAGCCATGCACTATATTCAGCTTGAATCTGAATATGGCGCACACAACTACCATCCTCTTCCGGTTGTTTTAAAAAAGGGCGAGGGAGTACACTTGTGGGACATCGACGGAAAAAAATATTATGATTTTCTTAGCGGTTATTCTGCAGTTAACCAGGGACATTGTCACCCTGCGATCGTGGAGGCCTTTATAGAACAGGCGAAGCAACTTACTTTAACATCCCGCGCATTTTACAACGACCAGCTTGGAGAATTTGAAAAATACATTACTTCCTATTTCGGTTATGCGAAGGTGTTAGCTATGAACACCGGTGTTGAGGCTGTGGAAACGGCTATTAAATTGTGCCGGCGCTGGGGTTATCAGGTAAAAGGTATTGAAGACAACGAAGCAAAAATAATAGTGTGCAGAGACAATTTCCATGGACGCACGGGTACAGTGATTTCTTTCAGCAGCGACCCTGTTTCGTATTCGCAGTTTGGCCCTTTTATGCCTGGATTTATTATTATTCCCTATAATGACCTCGAAGCACTCGCCAGCGCACTGCTCGATAAAAATGTTGCCGGATTTTTAGTGGAGCCCATACAGGGTGAGGCCGGAGTGGTGGTTCCCTCCGACGGATACCTCGCGATTGCAAAGCAATATTGCGAAGACGCAAACGTGTTGTTCATCGCCGATGAAATTCAAACCGGGCTTTGCCGCACCGGGAAATTATTATGTTGCGACCACGAAGAGGTGCGCGCCGACATATTAATATTGGGCAAAGCATTGAGCGGTGGAATGATGCCGGTATCGGCAGTGCTTGCAAACGACCAGATCATGTTAACCATTCAACCAGGCGAACACGGTTCCACTTACGGTGGAAACCCCCTCGCGTGCAAAACCGCCATTGCCGCGCTGGAAGTATTAAGAGTAGAAGAATTGGCAGCCAATGCGGAAAGCATGGGACAATTATTCAGGGAAGAGCTGAGTAAAATTCCTTCGTCCCTGATTGCCGAAATAAGAGGAAAAGGTTTGCTCAACGCGATTGTGATCAGCCATCCCGATCCGGAGGCCGCATGGAAATTATGTTTGCTGATGATGGAACGCGGATTGCTTGCAAAACCAACACACGGTGATAAAATCCGGTTTGCCCCACCTCTTATTATCAATGAGGAACAGATACTTGACGCGGTGAACATCATTAAAGAAAGCCTGGGCGCTATTTAGCAGTTATATTTGCGCTGCAAATGAAACGAAGTGATAACTATCAGGTAAAAAAGAAATATGCGGCACAAAGTGTAGTGATTGGAATAATAGATGGACTCACTGTTCCTTTTGCAGTAGCAGCAGGGCTCACCGCTTTATCAAAAAGTTCCCTGGTTATATTTTCTGTCTGTTTCACTCTTGCGGTCGCATATTCATTGACAATGGGAATAAGCGCGTACATCTCCGGGAAAAAATACGAACCTGCTGAAAATAATTTTTCTTCGGCACTGATTATCTGTTTCAGTTATATCGCTGGTGGATTTATTGCGGTGGTTTCCTTTTTATTTTT
>JBDTMM010000256.1:0-4292 GCA_039934275.1 Flavitalea sp.
AAGCTGCACATGGAAAATGTTCCTTCATGACTGACTAAACCATCAGGGGCCGCATCTTCGGGACGGTAACGGTAAACAAGTGAATCGATCACTAATTCGTCTTCTATACGCTTCAATGTAGATAACCATTTTGGATCTTTCGGACTGATAAAGCGAATCATCGGCATCAGCAATGTTGAGGCATCCACCGTTGATGATCCGGGAAATTGCATGAAGGCCTGTTTGTCTTCATTCCAGAAATCAGCATATACACTTTTGAAAATAATATCGCGTTGCTCCTTCCAGCCCTCATTAAAAGGGAAGGAACGTGCTTCCGCGATCTTAATGGCTCTGTCGAATGCCACCCAGCACATCAACCTTGAATATAAAAATTTCTGTCTGCCTCCGCGCACTTCCCAAATGCCTTCATCAGGTTGGTTCCAGTTTTTGCCAAGCCAGTCCATTTGTGATTGCAGATCCATCCAGAAGTCGTATGAGATCGGTTCGCCATATTTATTAAAGAGATACACCGCATCTATCAGTTCCCCATAAATGTCAAGTTGCAATTGGGAGTAAGCATTATTTCCAATACGTACGGGACTGGATTTTTTATATCCTTCCAGGTGATCGAGCACTACTTCGTTCATCACTTTTTCTCCCTCGATAGAATACATTATACCCAGGCGGTTCTGTTCTTTTATGTCGTTGCAATATTTTCTTAGCCACGTCATAAATGCACCGGCCTCCTTTGTATAACCCAAACGACTAAGTGCGTAAAGTGTAAAAGATGAATCGCGGATCCACGTGTAACGATAATCCCAGTTCCTGGCAAACCCAATGCTTTCCGGTAAACCGAAGGTGGGTGATGCTACTATCGATCCGCATTTATGAAAGGTGAGTAATTTTAATACCAGAGAAGAGCGGTTAACCATATCTCTCCACCTTCCGGTATAAGTTGACCGGGCTACCCAATCCTTCCAGAAATTCAACGTTATTAATAAACTACCGGAAACAAATTTTTCGAGATCGGGAACAGCAGGAGTTTCGTTACTAATAAATTCAAGAAAGAAATCGGCGGTCTGTTTTCCTTCCAGAGTGAACATCGCAACAGCGTCCTGTTCTTTTATGTCCATTGGCACAGTACTCGTCAATTTCATTTGAAGTGAGCTATCCACACTATTAGTGAAGAGGATACTCGTTGGTGATTCTATTTTTATTGTATGTGCGGTGCGTGCATAATTGAATCGTGGCCTGCATTCCATTTCGAAATGCACTTTACCCCGTACAGCCATCACCCTGCGAACAAGTCCGCGGGCACCATGACCTTCTTCAACCGGCATAAAATCAGTGATTTCTCCCATTCCTTCTTTGGAAAGAAAACGGGTAAGTAAAACGTTGGTTTTGGGCAGGTAAAGTTGTTTGGTTTTCATTTGTTTAAAAACAGGTGTTATGCTGAAACTGCCTCCTTTTTCTTCATCGAGCAATGCGGCGAATACGCTGGGCGAATCGAAATTCGGCATACACAAAAAATCGACCGAACCATTTAATCCTGCAAGTGCTATGGTGTTAAGGTCACCTACTATTCCGTAATTTTCAATGGGCTGATATTTCATAAATACCTTAAGTTATAATCTTTGTTTGTGGTATAATTTAAATGTAGAATCTATAACAAACCTCTACTATGTTACCCCAACAACTACTCGCCTCAGACATGCTTGACATTTATTTGAAGGTAGAAACAAAGAGTATGGTGCATATACCCTACGTAAAGGATACAATTCGCGATTGAGAACCGCACTTATTTCCACGGCAATATTTCTAAGTGTGGCGATCTCACTCATTTCGTACCTCACGCAATTAACAACAACGGAGCCGATAAAAAGTTTTATACCACCTGGTTCGGTATTAACACAAATCGATCCGCCGCTAATCAAAAAAACAGCGCAAATAGCAGCTTCAAAATCTCCTTTGTAGTCGGAATAAAAAAATGGCTACCTTAAAGCTAATATGACCCACCACTTCGATCATTCCGACCAAAAGAAAAAGAAAAAAAGATCGGAGGTACTTTTCCTCGTATTAACGATCTTATTTTTTGTGGTACTTGCCGCCTTATTATTCTGGCGTTTAGGAACGAATTAACCGGTTGGAATTATTTCCAGGAAAAAGCTGTCGTTCAAAAACGTTTTTATTATCCTAGATTAGGATGAATGGGTCTGACCTTTTAGTATTCCAAATTCAAACCCACGCAGTTCCGACAGCCCTCTTACCCTTCCTATAGCAGAATAACCGGGGTTCGTTTTTTTCTTTAGATCGTCAAGCATCTGGTGGCCATGATCGGGGCGCATTGGAATATTGAAATTTCTTTGTTTTTGAACCAATAATAATTCTTTCACCACCGAATACATATCCACATCCCCTTCGAGGTGATTGGCCTCATAAAAATCTCCCCAAGCATTTCTTTTCGTGCTTCTTAAGTGAACAAAGTTGATGCGGTCTCCAAAGCGTTTAATCATTGCCGGCAAATCATTGTCTGGCCTTACGCCGAAAGAACCCGTACAAAAACAAAGCCCATTATTAAGTGAAGGCACTTTATCAAACAAATGTGCAAGGTCCTCTGCCGTGCTCACCACTCTTGGTAAACCCAATATCGAGTAAGGAGGATCATCGGGATGGATGACCATTTTCACATTATTAGCATCAGCAACGGGTATTATTTCTTTCAAAAAATGTACGAGATGACCCCGCAAAAAATTAGCATTTATATTCTTGTATGGATCAAGTGTTTCCTGGAATTTCTGGATAGTAAAACTTTCTTCACTTCCGGGTAAACCGGCTATAATATTTTCCTGAAGGTTCAATCTTTCCACAGCACTCATTTCATCAAATCTTTTTTTTGCGCGGGCCAGTTCATCGTCAGTGTATTCCAATTCTGCATTCAATCTTCTCAATATAAAAACGTCAAATGCAATGAATGCGGCCTTCTCATACCTTAATGCCTTCGAGCCATCTTCAACCGTGTATGTAAGATCTGTTCTTGTCCAGTTGAGCACTGGCATAAAATTATAGGTGATGATATTGATGCCGCAGTCAGCAAGGTTCTTTATCGATTTTTTAAAACTCGCGATGTGCTCCTCGAAATTCCCTGTTTGTGTTTTAATGGATTCGTGCACAGGAATACTTTCTACCACATTCCACCGCAGCCCCGCCTCAGCGATCATTACTTTTCTTTTACTGATTTCTTCAAAAGTCCATTCTTGTCCATTCGCAATATGATGCAACGCGGTTACTACTCCTGTGCAGCCCGCCTGTCGTATGTCTGAAAGGCTAACCGGATCTGCAGGTCCAAACCATCGCATGCTTTGTTCCATCTGGTAATGTTCACTCTTCATGAATGCAAAAATATTTATTTGCTAATAATTGTAAATCATACATACCGCTCCATTTTCTTTTGGATGGGTCAACTTCTACCTGATAGCCACGTACCCTTCCGTTCATCGTACCGGGTTTGCTCTGACTCCTGATCTGTATTCCCGAATTCATGGTGGTATCTAACAGCAGTTCGAGTATGAAGTTGCTATAAATCTTTTCCGTTACCAGGATTGAATAGGGCTGATGTGATACGATGGTTCCGATCGTTTGGCCATTAACGGCCTTATAGTCAGCTTTGCCATTGAACAGGTCCTGCCATTCTCCTCTGCGCTGACTGAATAATGCGTGTGGATTATATAAAAGAAAAACAATTAATACACCAATCGTTCGGTGCCGCAACCTGGTCATGATAAAAGATTGATAAGTGGGGAGAAAGATAAATCAATTAATTCATACCTTTCTGCCCCGGCGATGAGCCGTTAAAGATGTATGGAAAAGATTGTATGCTTCGGGGAATTGTTATTGCGGTTTTCTCCTTTCGATGGTTGTTTTAATGAAAATTATTTACCGGTTTACGTGGGCGGCGCCGAACTGAATGTATGCACCGCACTTTCAGGATGGAATGTACCCGCTAAATATGTAACCGCGCTGCCGGATAATTATTTGGCGCAGGAAATTATCCGCGATGTTCAAAAAAGAAAAATAGATACTTCGTCGCTGATTACTTCCGGCAACAGGATTGGCACTTATTACCTACAGCAGGGTACGGACCTTAAACACGCCGGCGTTATTTACGACCGTGCGTATTCATCTTTTTATGACCTGAAACCCGGCCAAATTGATTGGGATAAAGTGCTTGATGGAGCATCGTGGTTTCACTTCAGTGCAATCAGTCCTGCTCTGAATGAAAATGTGACGCAGGTTTGTGAAGAAGGGCTGAAAGC
>JBDTMM010000257.1:0-4286 GCA_039934275.1 Flavitalea sp.
GAGAGAAGCGCCGACGGGTTCGAATTGTAGGAATCGTTAATAACCGTAAAGCCATCCGCAAATCTCAGGACTTCTCCCCGCTGCGGCGGTGGAACAACCGTTTCCAAGCTCTGAGCAATTTCATCCACCGTCATCCCAAAGGAGGTTCCAACTGCTGCGGCTGCGAGTGCATTGAGGATGTTATGTCGACCGTCAAGCGGGAAGCTGACCTTCGCTTTCTTGCTTCCAATTAGAAGCGTAAATTCGGTTGACCCAATTCCCTGCGTCGAAATATCATCGGCACAAACCCACCTCTCCTGCTCAATAATCCCCCACCTCCACCGCCACGGCTACTGAAGATGATAATAAGGATGATGATAAAAATGATAGCGCCAACCGGGAGCCCTCTTTTCGGGTTGTTCCCCCTGTCGGAGTAACCTTCAGGTGCTTGGTATTCTCCTGCAGCTGCTGCGATAATAGAAGTAGTGGCCTTATCCAGCCCTTCATAATAGTTGTCGGCGCGGAAGGAAGGTTTGATATCGTTATTGATGATCTGGTTGGCTGTGATGTCGGGAATGGCGCCTTCCAAACCATAACCGGTTTCAATTCTTATTAAATGATCCTTGATCGCGGCAACGATCACCACGCCATTATTGGTCGTTTTATTTCCAACACCCCAGTCGCGGAGAATTTTTAAGGAGTACTCTTCAATGGGCTGATCGTTGAGTGTTTCCACCAAAACAACTACTACCTGGTTTGATGTGCTATCGTCATAGGCGACGAGCTTTTTTTCGAGGGCATCTCTATCCTGGTCACTGAGTGTGTGGCTGAAATCATTGACCAGCCTTGGAGGATTAGGACGGGCTGGAATGTTCTGGGCACGGCCTGCAAACGGTATCATGCACAGTAAAACAACAATAATCCTAAAGTATTTCTTCATTCTAAAACCGGTCTATCAATTAATGGATCATTTACCAAACACGATGTCGTCGGGTAATTCATTTTTATCGGTCGTGCCGTCGTACGGAAATTTTGTACTTAGGTCAATGCCGATATCGTGAATTACTTTTTCAATCGCATCGAGGTAATCGTTTTTGCTGAAATGACTGCTGAGCGCCTTCACTTCATTTTCCCAGAATTTATCTCCCAATTTATCATGAATACCCTGGTCGGCGAAAATGGCGAACTGGTGATCTTTTGCTGCAACGTAAAGCAACACCGAGTTGCGTGAATCGGTAAGGTCCATTTTAAGCGCCCAGAAAATTTCTGCTGCCCTGTCAAGCGGATCCACAAACCGGCAACGGCTTTCGATATACAGGCGAATTTCTCCGCTTGTTTGCAACTCAGCATGGCGAATCGCATTAACAATCCTGCCCTTTTCTTCCGAAGAAAAAAAATCTTTTCTTTTAAAACCAGGAAGCAACCTCATTGAAGATGATTAAAATTGAACGGATGGCGCTTTCTCAGAACCCGGATCAGACTGGAATGGTTGTCTTACCTGGAACTTAAACATGCCGGCAAACAGGTTATTTGGAAATGATCTAACCGTTTGATTGTATTCCTGAACGGAGGTGTTGAAGTCGTTACGGGAAACTTTTATCCTGTTTTCGGTTCCTTCCAGTTGTTTTTGCAGGTCCAGATAATTCTGATTTGCTTTCAGTTCAGGATATCTTTCTACAGAAACCAATAATCTTCCGAGTGCGCCGGATAATTCACCCTGGGCAGCCTGGAACTTCGCCATATTTTCCGGTGTAAGGTCCGCAGGATTAATATTCATGGAAGTAGCCTTTGCTCTTGCTTCTACCACCTGAGTGAGTGTTTCCTGTTCAAACTTTGCTGCACCTTTTACTGTGTTGACAAGATTTGGAATAAGATCTGAGCGACGTTGATAGTCACTTTGTACGTTGGCCCATTTTGCCTTCACGTTTTCATCGAGACCAACCATTTTGTTGTATCCGCTGCAACCGCCGCATCCAACAAGTAAAAGGATCGCACCAACTATTACTAGAATTATAAGACTTGTCGATTTCATATGAATTAATTATTTATTTGTTTATTAAAATTAAGGTTTTTGGGTTAAAGGGATTTTAAGAAGGCTGGAGCCATTTTGATTGAAAAGGGTTTAACCATTAAGAACCAGATACCCGAAGGGAATACGAAGTTATTTTTTATTGATAGCGGCGATGCCGGGCAGTTCCTTTCCTTCGAAGAATTCGAGCATTGCACCACCGCCGGTGGATACATAACTCACTTTGTTCGCAAATCCGAACTGGTTGATCGCAGACACAGAATCACCACCACCTATTAAGGAGTATGCACCGTTTTGCGTTGCCTTTGCAATGGCTTCTGCTACTGCTTTGGTACCCGCCTGGAACTT
This sequence comes from Flavitalea sp., assembly GCA_039934275.1. Taxonomy (GTDB): domain Bacteria; phylum Bacteroidota; class Bacteroidia; order Chitinophagales; family Chitinophagaceae; genus Flavitalea. Next base: position 2,357 of record JBDTMM010000257.1, read on the forward strand.
CTCCATTTCAAAAACACCCATTGGCCCGTTCCACAAAATCGTTTTTGATTTAAGGATCACTTCAGTAAAGTCTTTTATCGCTCCGGGGCCAATATCAAGTCCCATCCATCCGTCGGGGATCGAAGTATTCTGAGCTTCTTTTGTATTTGCATTTTTGTCGAATTTATCGGCGATAATGCTGTCCGAAGGAAGATGAATCTCTACATTTTTCGTCTTTGCTTTTTCAAGTAACTCCTTTGCGGTATGCAGCCTGTCTGCTTCTACCAGAGAATTACCTACTTTACCACCTTGTGCTTTGAAAAAAGTATAGGCCATTCCACCGCCAATAATAATATGATCTGCTCTTTCGAGAAGATTTTCTATCAGTAATATTTTATCTGAAACCTTTGCCCCGCCCATGATGGCGGTGAAAGGCTTTTCTGCATTTCTTAATACTTTCTCGGCACTTTTCACTTCGCTTTCCATCAGCAAACCAAACATTTTACTTCCCGCAGGAAAATCATCTGCAATTACGGCTGTGGATGCGTGTGCGCGGTGTGCTGTACCGAATGCATCGTTTACATAAACATCGCCAAGTGCGGCAAGTTTTTTGGCAAATCCTTTGTCACCCTTTTCTTCTTCTTTATAGAACCTGAGGTTTTCCAGCAGCAAAACTTCGCCGGGTTTGAGCGCTGTTGATTTATTAACAGCTTCCTCGCCGATACAGTCGTTTGCAAATTGAACATTCACTCCTATTAACTCCTGTAAATGCGAAACGAGGTGTTTGAGTGAATATTTATCCGTGGGACCGTCTTTCGGACGTCCAAGGTGCGACATCAGTATCACGGAACCACCGTCTTTTAATATTTTTTTTATAGTCGGCACCGAAGCGCGGATCCTGGTATCGTCGGTGATCTCGAATTGATCATTCAGCGGAACGTTGAAATCCACTCTTATCAATGCTTTTTTGCCGGAGAAATTGTAGCTGGAAAAGTCTGCCATGGAAATGGTATTAAAAAAGAGGGACGCTGTTAAACGTCCCCCGGTGTTTGATGAATTTATTTGCTGATAAGCTTTGCGAAGTAATTCACTGTGCGAACGAGCTGGCTTACATAGCTCATTTCGTTATCGTACCAGCTAACGGTTTTTACCAGTTGGTTGTCTCCTACCTGGAGCACCTTTGTTTGTGTGGCGTCGAACATGGAGCCGAAGCGGCTGCCGATGATGTCGCTGCTTACAATTTCGTCTTCGGTGTAACCGAAGCTTTCGTTGCTTGCTGCTTTCATGGCGGCGTTTACTTCATCGATAGTCACTTTTTTACCGAGGATGGTAGTAAGCTCGGTGAGTGACCCGGTAAGTGTTGGAACGCGCTGTGCGCTGCCATCTAGTTTTCCTTTTAATGAAGGAAGAACGAGGCCGATGGCTTTTGCAGCGCCGGTGCTGTTTGGAACGATGTTCTGCGCGGCTGCCCTTGCGCGGCGGAGGTCACCTTTTGGATGCGGTGCATCCTGGGTGTTCTGGTCGTTAGTGTAGGCGTGAACGGTGGTCATGAAACCTGCCTGGATCACGTATTTATCTTCCAATACCTTGGCCATTGGGGCAAGGCAGTTGGTGGTACAGGAGGCACAGCTGATGATGGTTTCTGACCCATCGAGGATGGAATGGTTTACGTTGAACACAATGGTTTTAAGATCGCCGGTTGCAGGAGCGGAAATCACCACGCGTTTTGCGCCTGCAGTAAGGTGTGCGGCAGCTTTGTCTTTATCGGTAAAGAAGCCGGTGCATTCGAGCACCACGTCTACATCACACAAATAATAGTCATAAGAAGACGTTTTTTTAGCATCATGTTGTGTAAAAAAATGAGTGTCTCTTTGAAAGATATTATAGGAGGGAATTAAACATGGTTTTAGTAACTCACTTAATTTTAAATTTTTAAAATATACTTTTAATA
>JBDTMM010000258.1:0-4274 GCA_039934275.1 Flavitalea sp.
TTGACCTTTTAAATTTTCGGACGGCAAAGGTAGAAGCCATCGTTCACAAAACAAAATAAATATTATGTTGCGCCAAAGGAGAACCTATACTTTGAACATCCATCCATGAGTATCTTCTGCTGTGCCGTTTTTTATTTTGTCGAGACGCTTTTTCACTTCGCCCGCCACTTTAAGATTGTTTACATTGAAAGTCATCACCTGATCGTGATACTTCAGTTCTTTAAGTGAAGAAATGGTTGCGGCGGTACCGGTTCCAAAAACTTCGGTGAGTAATCCTTTGTTGTAGGCTGCCGCTATGTCGTCCATGTTCACCCGGGTTTCATCCACCTGCATGCCCATGTCTCTCATCACCTGGATGGCACTGTCCCTGGTAACCCCGGAAAGAATGGTTCCGGTAGATAGGTCAGGGGTGAGGGCTTTTCCATCAACAATGAAAAATACGTTCATCGTTCCGCACTCTTCCACGAATTTGTGTTCCCTGGAATCCGTCCACAGTACCTGGTCGTACCCTTTTTTCTTCGCTTCTGCAGTGGCGAGCATGCTGGCGCCGTAGTTGCCTGCGGCCTTTGCAAATCCAATTCCTCCCTGTGCCGAGCGTATATAGTTTTCCTCTACGTAAATACGCATGGGTTCGCTATAATAGGGTCCGGTAGGGCTGCAGATGATCATGAACTTGTAAGTGTCACTGGGTTTCACTCCTATCACTTCGTCTGAAGCAAAAAGAAATGGGCGGATATAGAGCGCATGGTCGTGTTTCGCAGGAATCCAGTTGTTATCGATCTCCACGAGTTTACGCATTCCTTCGATGAATATTTCTTCAGGAACCGCAGGCATTTGCATACGTTCCGCAGAAATATTAAAGCGCTTGAAGTTGGCCTGTGGCCTGAAAATAAAAGTTTCGCCGTTTTCGTCTTTGTAAGCCTTGATTCCTTCAAATATAGCCTGGCCATAGTGAAGCGCAGCCACTGAGGGGCTCAGCAATAATGGCTGGTAGGGTTTAATTTCCACATTTTTCCATTCACCATTTTCATAGTCTGCTTCCAGCATGTGATCGGTAAAGTACTTGCCGAAGGGGATGTTTTCAAGCGGAATGTCGTTCAATTTGCTCCGTTCTACCTTGGTAACAGGTATGCCATAAGACGCGATCATGATTTAATATTTTGGCTACAAAGAAACAAACAAAGTTTCGGGCTGCAAAGAAAACGGGTGTGTTTTACGAACATTTGTTAGTTTGATGATTTAATTATAAGAATTTTAGCGATATAAAAAGTGACAGGCACATTACCCCCCTCATAGCTCCCACTACTTGCTTACCAAAGGAGATCCTGGGGTATGCCTGGGGTATGGCTGGGGTTTGGCTGGGGTTAAACCTCAGTATAACCCTAAGATAACCTTAGGATAACCCCAGGTATAAACCTGTAGAATTTAGATAAGAAACGATCAGTATCTTGCCATCGGGATGAAGAACTCGCTTAACCACCTTGAACTGAACAACCAGCTTTTAGCCAGCCTGTACACTAAAGTGCTTGTTGGAAACATCAATGAAACACCACTAAAAACCGTTAAGGCAGCGCCAATAAAAAAAGAACCGCTTCCAGCCAAAGAAAGCAATCCCTCAGGGATACTAAAGTTCCTTGGCAATAACGACAAGCACATCACCATACTGGTTTTTTATCCGGATGTTGCCTATTTACCAGAAGACGCACTCGCTTTCCTCACCAGAATACTCCAGGCCTGCCAGTTGAATATGGCCGACATCGCTATCGTGAATGCGGCGAAACAACCCAACTGGAATAACCTTCTGCCATGTATATCTCCCGAAAAGATAATCTCCTTCGGCACACCAATGCCCACAAAAGAAATGGACTTATTCTCGATAGAAAACACCGACAATATACTTTGGCTTAGCGCTCCGCCGTTAAGTGAATTCATTACGGAGCCGGACCTGGCTAAACAGTATAAACAGAAATTGTGGTTGTGTCTGAAACAGTTATTTCAAATAAAGTAATAGCATGACCAAAATTTTATTCGCGACCAACAATCAAAACAAAATCCTGGAGATCCAAACCGCTATCGGTAACACCTTACAGGTAGTTGGCCTGAAGGAATCAGGGATATTCATCACCATCCCCGAACCCTACGAAACCTTACAGGAAAACGCATCAGAAAAATCATCAACCATATTTGCACTCACAGGAATGAGCTGCTTCAGTGAAGACAGCGGCCTTGAAGTGTATGCATTAAACGCTTTACCCGGCGTACACTCTGCCCGTTATGCCGGCGACCACTGCTCCGACCGCGACAATATCGACAAACTGCTCCTTAGCCTAACGGGAATACATGAACGAATGGCCAGATTCCGCACCATCATTTCCCTGATCTGGGGCGGTAAAGAGTATTTTTTTGAAGGTACCTGCCGTGGATACATCTCCAAAGAAAAAAGAGGAACGAACGGCTTTGGCTACGACCCCGTTTTTGTACCCGCAGGCAGTGAATTAACATTCGGACAAATGACACTCGAAGAAAAAAACAGGTTCAGTCACCGGAAAAAAGCAGCGGAAGGACTGGTTAGGTTTTTGCAGGAACAAACGCACATTACCACGTTTGATTAAGTGACCGCTATTTAAAATTTGTACACAACAGGCAACCATACCATTTCAGAATCCGACTTAATCAGAGAGTGCATCGGAGGAAACAGGCAAATGCAGGAAGAACTCTACAACAGGTTCTCCGGTAAAATGTATGCGGTTTGCCTCAGGTACTCCAACAATGCCGAAGATGCGCAGGACCTTTTACAGGATGGCTTTATCAAAGTGTACAGGAATCTGCATCGCTTCAGGGCAGAAGGATCTTTTGAAGGATGGGTAAGAAGAGTGTTCGTGAATTCATCTATAGAACATTTTAGAAAAAAATCCATCGAACTCACGAGGGTAAGCGAAAAAGAAGAAGGCACCATTGGTGACAATGACATTTCTGCACTCGATACGCTCGCAGAAAAAGACATCATCAACCTCGTGCGCGAACTTTCACCAGGTTACAGAACGGTATTCAACCTGTATGTGATCGAAGGATTTGCACACAGGGAAATTGCAGAACAATTAGGCATCACCGAAGGAACCAGTAAGTCGCAGCTTGCAAGGGCCAGATCAATATTGCAGAAAAAAGTTTCGCAATATTTAAGCGACACCAAAAAATCATTTACGCGGTAATTAAATGTCCGAATATTTAAAAAATAAAATGCTCAGGCACGAAGTGGTGCCACCCCCTGATGTCTGGAACAAGATCTCCGACAGGCTGGATAAGGAGTATAATTTTAACGACGCATCCCTATGCTCAAAACTTGAAAACGCAGCCGTAACACCTCCTGCCGGAATATGGGACAATATTGCCATAGAATTATACGAACAACCAGGAATAAATATACCGGCGAAAGTAATTCCGCTGATATATAAACGAATAGCCATCGCCGCTATGCTGGCGGCAGTTGTGGCAGTTTCTGTGATGTATCTTTTTACTGGTAATCCTAACAGTGCGGGGTTTATCGACAAAACAGTGGCGAAGAATGATCCGGTGATAAAGTACAAACCTGTTACAACGGACAATGATCAGCATGTACTTTCCCCCGCATCAGTGATCGGTCAGAAACCACAACCCAGATTGCTGCCGGTTCAAATCGCTTATGCAAGAAACATTGCAGCTGCCTCAAATGTTCATGACCCCGGCAATTCTGCGGATGTGCCAATAACGGTTGATGTATCGGCAGATGCCGCTGAATTATCAAATGTTCAGTGTGCCTTGCAAACGGTATCCGCACTAAACCACGTAAACGTTGAGGCCCCTCTTCTTCGCGACGCGAATGGCCACATCATTATGGATATGAAACTGATCACGGATCGTGGCAATCATTTTATTACGGTAACGGGCCCGAATGGTGCACAAACAAAGATCTCGAGTAAATTTCTCCCCTGCCTCTCCTATCTCAACGGCGACGAGCAGGTACCGGGGAAAATAGACGCGGAAGGGATTGAATGCAGTGAAAAGTTCGCCGAGTGGCGCGATAAACTGCTTTCTCAACCCGAATACGTACCGGCTGCAAATAATTTCTTTGATATTTTTGAATTACAGAACCTGATACAGGATTAACCTTTGCGTATCCTTTGCGCTCTTTGCGCCTTTGCGTGAACCATGCCTGCGTAAAAAGGTTTCACGCAAAGGCGCAAAGGAGATTTTCAAATAACATCTATGCCAAGAATTAATATAGACCTTCCCTCTAC
>JBDTMM010000259.1:0-4253 GCA_039934275.1 Flavitalea sp.
CATCTTTAAATAATTCCTGCATTTCCTTTTTCGACTTAAAATAAAACTGGTCGTTAGGGAACTTAAATCTGCGGTCCTTGATATTTACATCGTCATTTACAAAGTCATCATAACCAGGCGTTGCTTTTTTTTCGCCGGTATTTATGCAGAGCAAAATGTCGTGCGCATTAAAATCTTCCTGGTCGGTATAATGACTATCATTTGTGGCGATAACAGGAACATTGTATTTCTTCGCAAATTTTAAAAGCACAAGGTTTATCTGGTCCTGTTCTTTGATATTGTGCCGCTGTATTTCAATAAAAAAATCTTCACCAAAAATATTCAGCCACCACTTGAATTCTTTTTCGGCATCTCCTTCGCCACTCGTTAGTATTGCCTGCGGAACGTGCGCACCGATGCAACAGGTAGTGGCGATCAGCCCCTCATGATATTTTTCAATGAGTTGTTTATCTATGCGTGGATATTTACTGTAAAGACCCTCGATATAACCGAGAGAAGTAAGTTTGATAAGGTTCTGATAACCGATTTTATTTTTTGCAAGAAGTACCTGGTGATAGCGCTTGTCTTTTTGCTCTTTTGTAAAGGATTTTCTGGTTCTATCCTCCACCACATAAAATTCACAACCAATTATTGGTTTAACCTTCAGGGTCCCATCTTCATTTTTGTGCTTATGCGCTTCGGCAACAAATTCAAAGGCTCCGAACATATTGCCGTGGTCCGTGATTGCGATGGCAGGCATATTTTCCTTTAGCGCTTTTTGGTATAAACTTTGAATAGAAGCAGCGCCATCGAGTAGCGAAAACTGGGTATGAACATGAAGGTGAGAGAAGTGGCCCATTGGTGCAATATTAGCCAATGTTTTACTCAGGTCTTTACAAAAAGTGTCCACATACGCCCGAAACCAAATACTATAGCCTGTTTGTGCGTTATCCCTTAAATTGCCAACATTTGTGAAGACCTATTTATACATATTGCTTGCCGGATTTTTATGCGCCTCGTGCAACTCCACGCGCAAAACAACCGCTGTGGAGCACCCCGCCAAAAAAAGTGCTTCTTCCGATCCTAAATTTCTCGAGAGTATCACGATCAAGTCAGGCTCCAGGGCCGGTTCCGGCGTTCACAAACCTTTGTTAATAAAAGGCAACAACAATGCACCAGGCGTACCTGTTTTCAATATTGAAAAATGCAGCGACCTCCAGTTTAAATATGGTATTCTTCTTAACGCAGACGTGGAAACTATTACCAACGACAAAATGATTTCTTTTCTTGAAGAATGGTACGGCATTCCATACAAATTCGGTGGGGAAGGAAAAGGAGGAATCGACTGCTCCGCATTTTGTGCATTGATGATGGATTCTGTGTATGCCATCGATCTTCCACGCACCTGCCGCGACCAGTATGCAGGTGGAATGAAGATCCGAAAGGACCAATTAATTCAGGGCGACCTTGTTTTTTTTAATACCGTTGGTGCAATATCGCACGTAGGCGTTTTCTTAGGGAACAATAAATTTGTTCATGCCTCCACCTCAAACGGAGTAATGATCAGCGACCTCGATGAATTGTATTTTAAAAAGAGATATGTGGGAGGCGTTCGCGTGCGATAAAATGTTTTCTACACTTTTTTTCTGATTCTTCCTTTCACCGAATCGATGATGTGAAACAGGTCGGGTGTTAATTTGAGATACATCGCACCCGCGCCGAATAACGTTATAAACATTGCACTGCGCGCGATTATCCATGCAAGTCCGCCATTTGATCTAAACACCAGATAAGTGAGCCCGTAACAAACCCCACCTACAATTAGAGTGTAAAACGTTTGCGGACTAAACGGCTGCATCCTTAATTTTTTCCACAGGTACATACATCGTATAAAATTATACACCGTAAAGGCAAACAGGTTCGACATTGCTGGTCCTATCACACCGAATGTTTTCGTAAGTAGATAGTTTAATGGAAGTGTAAGTGTCAATAACACGATCCCGGTAAAAAATTCGAAGCGCCAGAAAACGGATGTGCCGATAATTTGCGAATTCAGCCCGGTACCCATATCCAATATCCTCATTAGCCCTATAAATAAAAATGCGGGCAGCGCAAGTGTGTAGGTTTCCTTAAGAGAAAAAGTATGAATGCCATCTGTGAAATTCATAAATATTAAACAGAACATCGCCACCGAAAATATAAGCTGGTTGATAGACGAACGCTTGTAGATCTGTTTGATCCTGTCCAAATCCTTATCCTTCCAAGCCCTTGATAGTGGCCCTACTGAAGCCGAAATAATTCCGCGCTGCGGTGCCTGTATTAAACTCGCAATATTTTGCGCAAGAGAATAAATGCCCGCATTCACCAAACCATTCGGCATTACCGCCGCGATAACCAGCGTGTCAAATACAAAAGCAATATTGTATACCAGGCCACCGCCCCACACAAAACCCGCGAGGGCAATTATTTTTTTATAAAATTTTTTGGTTACCCTGCTTATCGAAAAATAAATGGTTATTTTTCCCGACACCAGCAAATACATTCCCAGCACAAGCGATAAAAAAATATAAGTAAGTGCGTACCACTTTATAAAAGCAGGAAACCTGGGTATTATACCAACAAAAAACAAAACAATTAAAATTGTAGTAAATAGTCTCCACAATACCTCGCGCAAAAAATTGGTAAGCACCGATTTTTGCTCCTGCCACGCATAAGCCTCCAAAACGGAATACAATGTTAAACCAAACCCAAAAGGAAATAGCCAGTAGTAATAAGTAACCAGCTCGGGCGAATTAGTGCTGTATTTCTGCACAACAATTTCCTTAAATACGAAGCCAGCCACCACTACCAGGGAAAACCCCAGGATGCAGATTGATATCGCCAGAGTTAACAAATCGTTCTTTTTCTTCTCAAGATTGTCCTTGTAATAAGGATAAAATTTGTTGATGAACGACAGCATTCCCAGGTTCGCTACCGAAAACATGATGTTCGCAATGGCGATGAAAAGATTAATAAGGCCGTATTGTTCAGGGGTAAAACTGCCTTTTTTAGTAAAAAGGTAGGTGTTTATAAATCCGAGAGCAAAACCAAAGTACACAATCACCGATGATATGATACTCTGCTTCCGGATATTACTCATGCCCAAATATAATTACATCTTCCTGCTGTTGATGTAAAAATTCCTGTCTACTTTTTCAATTGCCCCGGCAGACGGCATTGATTTCCATTCTTCTTCCGGATAAATCCATATTTCTTTGTCAGTGGTCACTTTTACAGGCATATTAAATCCCTTTACGCAGTTTGTCCAATGAAATGAAACCTGTGAATTTTCAAATTTATATTCAAGTATTGGGATATTAACCGACCTTAAATACTGGTCGAATATTTTTGAAAGATCCTTTCCTGATTTTTCGGTCATGTAATTTTCTATCTGTACGCTGGTAACCGTCTGGTGATAGAAATCATTATTCAATCCCCTTAGTACGCTCCTAAATTTTTCATCATCATCGATAACCTGCCTGATATTATGGAGCATATTGGCTCCTTTGTAATACATGTCAACAGAACCTTCTTCATTTACACCATAAGAACCAATTACCGGTTTATCGTTAATGATATTTTTCCGGAGCCCAATAACGTAATCATTTCCTGCTTCATTGCCCCATTGACAATCGATATACAGCGTTTCGCTATAAGTGGTGAAACTCTCGTGTATCCACATGTCCGCAATATCCTGAGAAGTAATGTTGTTGGCGAACCATTCATGACCGCTTTCATGAACAATAATGTAGTCCCATTTTTTTCCCCAGCCCGTTTTGGAAAGATCGTGTCCAAGGTATCCGTTCTCAAATTTATTTCCGTAGGCAACAGCGCTTTGGTGCTCCATTCCCAAATGTGGTGATTCCACTAATTTATACCCGTCTTCATAAAACGGGTATGGTCCATACCAATGTTCAAAACATTTCATCATCATCGGAGCCTGGGTAAATTGTTTTTTTGCCTTGGCTTCATTTTGCGCAAGTACCCAGTAGTTCATGTCGAGGTTTCCCTTTTCACCTATATACACTTCCGAAAAATGCACGTATTTGCCGATATAGGGAACGATGTTGTAATTATTTATCGGATTTACCACCGCCCAATTGTAAATGGTGGTATTGTTTTTTCCGGCAACCTTGCTTCTCAAACGGCCGTTGCCCACGCCTACAAGCGAATCGGGAACAATAATACTCAGTGAGGCACTGTCGGGTTCATCGCCCTGGTAGTCTTTGCAGGGA
>JBDTMM010000260.1:0-4249 GCA_039934275.1 Flavitalea sp.
AGGTATTGAATGGAAATGGAAAAATCGCTTCCTCCATATTCAACCCAAAACGATTGGTCAAAACTTACCCGAAATCGATGGCAGCCAAAAAAGTGAGGGTGAATAGTAATATTGGGATGAAGTCTGCCCTGGAGGACGACTGGGGCCTTGAAGTCACCCGGAAAAATGGATTGTATTTTACTGTAAGCCTCGAAGATATTAAGCAACTACCCAAGCAGGAGATCATCTACGATTTTAAATGCGTGGAGGGTTGGGACCAGATCAGCCATTGGGGTGGCGTGAAATTCAGTGATTTTATTGATCATTATAAACTGCAGGAAGAAGCCGGGTTAAATTATGTGTCATTTGTAACTCCCGATGAAGAATATTATGTAGGAATAGATATGCCTTCGGCGATGCATCCTCAAACCTTGCTTTGTTACGAAGTGAACGGCAAAAATCTTCCTTCTGAACATGGTTATCCTTTAAGACTCATCATTCCTGTTAAATACGGCATCAAGAATTTAAAAAGGATTGGCAGCATGTCGTTCAGCAACAACCGCCCGCCGGATTATTGGGCAGAACGGGGCTATGACTATTTTTCGGGTTTGTAAAATATTAACATCTGCCACCCTCCTTACTTTACGTATATAGTAAAAAGCCAAACAATGAAACTATCCACTACTACATTTATTTTAACATCCCTACTATTTACCTGTTCTGCGTTGCACGCGCAAACCGGCAATAAGAAGAAATATGTTGATCCACCAATAGTAGCGGCCAACACAAAATTTCCAGTAAACCATTCCGATGCTGAATGGAAATCCATGCTAACCGAAGGACAGTATTTTATACTTCGCCAGAAGGGTACCGAAAGGGCTACAACAGGCAAGTATGATCATTTTTACGAAAAGGGAACTTATTATTCTGCTGCTTCCCTTCAGCCTGTGTTTTCTTCTGAAACAAAATTCGATTCGCACACCGGCTGGCCAAGTTTTTACGCACCTTTAAATACGGATGCAGTAAAACTGGTACAGGATAACAGTGATGGGTATACGCGCATGGAAGTGGTTGACAGTAAAACCGGCTCACACCTTGGTCATTTATTTGATGATGGACCTGCCCCAACGGGCAAAAGGTATTGCATGAATTCTGCTGCACTGATTTTTGTACCCGAAGGTGGTAAGCCTCCGATGAATGCAAAAGGAACTAAATAACAGGTTCGGGCTTCTGAATAAACGTTTCCGGCTTCTGTTCGGATTGTACCTGCATCGCTTCTTTTTTTGGGCGTATAATTAATCTCAGAGTAGGGTCGTTGGTAATAAAAGACCAGAACCAGTTATAGGCCAGCTTGGCTTTATTACGATAACCCGCGATGGGGATGATGTGAATGAACAGCCAAACCAGCCATGCAAAAAACCCTTTGAAAAATCCCCTGGGCAAATCCACGACGGCCTTGAATTTGGCAATTATGGCCATCGTTCCCTTATTATGATAATGAAAAGGTTTTAAAGGTTTCCCTTCTTTCAGCCTAACAAAATTTGCTGCAAGAGCCTCGCCTTGCTGTATGGCAGTTTGTGCTAGTTGAGGATGACCGTTAGGAAATTCCTCATCGGACGTTTGATAACAAATATCACCAATGGCAAAAACATTCTTAGTGCCATTCACTCTGTTCACATCGTCTACTAATATCCTTCTTCCCCGTCCAACACTTTCTTTTGCAATACCGGGAACTTCACGTGCAATTACTCCTGAGGTCCATACGAGTGTGGCAGTGGGTATTTTTTCACCGGAGGCAAGAAATACGTATCCGTCTGAATAATCTTTCACAGCAGTATTCAAAATAACGGTTACACCTAAACGCTCCAAAACTTTAAGCGCTTCTGCCTGTGATTTTTTACTCATTGGCCCCAGCAAAGCTGGGGATGCATCTATCAAATATATTTTACCACGGAGGTTGGTGAGCTCAGGATAATCTTTTTTCAATATATTTTTTCTCATTTCTGCCAGCATGCCCGAAACTTCAACTCCTGTTGGCCCGCCACCGGCGATAACGATATTCTGCAATCTTTCCCTTGCCGGGTCATCGCCTATGCGAACCAAATTTTCGAGGTTCAGAAGTATGTGGTTTCTAAGATTGAGGGCATCGTCGATGGACTTCATGGGCAATGCATTCTTCTTTACATTTTCCAATCCGAAGTAATTGGTTTCGGTACCAATTGCCAGCACCAGTTGGTCGTAAGGAATACTGCCGGTATCCGTTTCAAGAATATTTGCTGCGAGGTGTACGTTTTTAAGCGTTCCCAGGAAAAAACGGAGGTTTGGTTTATGCTGAAACATTCTCCGGAAAGGATAGCTAATATTAGAGGCCTCAATGAATGATGTAGATACCTGGTATAATAGGGGAGGGAAGAAGTTATAATTGTTCTTGTCGACAAGTGTTACGTCGAAGCCTTTTTTATTCGCGAGTTTTTTCGCCAGGTTTATCCCGGCAAAACCGCCACCAACGATCACAATTTTCATATTCAATGGTTTCATCAAAGGTACGCCGTAATAAAAAAAAGGGGCCAGGATAAAAATCCAGCCCCGTGTTTTAAATCCAATATCCTATGAAAAACCAATGAGATATAGTCCAACAACGTGCCAAATGGTTTTTAAACCTAAATCGGCCTTCGCGTATTAGGTTTTGATCCCCCGGTGGGAATTTTTAATTCAATAAGGGAAAGATGAAGTCTTTCTAATAAAAACTTGAATAAAGATGAGTCATGGCATCATTTTAGTGATGAAACGACGTTAATATCTGTACAAATCCTAATCCAAATCCGATTACCCATGAAACCACAAAAGGTCCTCTATCTCTGTGCGTGTGTCCTAATCGCGCTTATCTCCTGCAAAAAAGATCTCTCCACAGCAGACAAAAATCCAGGTAATAACCCGCCAGGCAACGTTCCAGACAGCATTATTGAAACGGTTCCCGCAACTCACGGTTCTTTAAGTGTTGACGTTAATGCAAATTGTGCAGGTTACTATTATGCTGTTCCCGAACGTTACGATTCCAGCACTCAAAACTACCCGCTGATCCTTTTCATCCATGGTATTGGAGAACTGGGTAATGGCAAAAGCGATCTGGTTAATATGACGCGTGCAGGGTTACCTAGGTTGATTAATAAAAATGGATTTCCCCCAAGTTTTGAATCAGGAGGCGAACACTTCTCCTTTATAGTGGTTGCCCCGCAGTTTAAAAAATGGCCAACAAACGCCGATGTTAACAGCGTTCTTCAATATGCTATAAAAAAATATCGAATTGATGAAAGCCGCATTTATATGGCGGGACTGAGCATGGGTGGGGGAGTTACCTGGAATTTTTCTGCTGAGTTCGGCGGCTCGCTAGCTGCGGTTGTTCCAATTTGCGGAGGTTCAAACCCGGATAATAAACGCGCTGCCTCTATTGCTGCGTTTAACCTGCCGGTTTGGGCATTTCATAATGAAGATGACCCTACGGTGCCGGTTTCTTTTTCCCGCGATTATGTTTCAAAGATCAATAGTTATCATCCAGCGGTGGCAGCGAAACTCACTACCTGGAAAACGGGTGGTCATGATTCGTGGACAAAGGCATTCGATCCTGCAACAAAGGAAAACGGAATGAATATGTACGAATGGATGTTGCAATACAAGAATTTACTAAAAAAAGGATAAAAAGCGATCGCCGCTGCTTGCCCAGCCATTTTGGTATTTAACTTGTATATTTTGATAGGATATAACCAGGTTATTTATGCAGGGCAGGCAGCGGCTTTCATTATTAATATTTATTGTAATTGTTTCCCTGGTCTGTTGCCGAAAAAAAGACGCGATACGATCCAACACTCCTCCCGACCCCCATACTCCTACAGACACCCTTCCAGGAACCGACACTGTTCCCGTTAATACCCCCAGAGATACTGTTGCCTACGTACAAACTGCCATGCACATCGCTGTAAATGGAAATATCGGCGGCTTTTATCAGGCACTTCCGCCGGGTTATGACAGCAGTGATAAAAAATATCCCCTTCTTTTGTTTCTTCACGGTGGCGGAGAACGTGGAAATGGCGGCAGCGACCTTCCACTGGTTCTGAAAAATGCCATTCCCAATATGCTCGAAAAGAAAACATTTCCATTGAGCTTTACGGTGCAGGGAGAAAGTTTTTCGTTTGTGATCATCTCTCCGCAGTTCATTATCTGGCCCGTTCCGGCAGATGTGGATGCGATGCTGAAATATTCCATCAACCATTAT
>JBDTMM010000261.1:0-4243 GCA_039934275.1 Flavitalea sp.
GATGTCTTGGTTTTTCAAGTGCCGCCAGTCGCTGTTGCGGCCGGTTGCCTTGTTGTTACTGACGGGTGTAATGCCGTCGGTAGTGGTAAGCCAGGTTTCAACATCGAAGTGATAGTACTGTTTGCTCCATAATAGGCCAGCGATGGCCTGGCGCTGGATCTTTGCCATGGGTTCACTGATGCCGGGTGGAAGAATGGCGGTATAAAATTCATTAGCCTCCTGTTTCCTGGTCGTGAAAATGGTTTCAAAACCTTTGGTAAAGGCATTGTCAAGTTGAGCATTAGTGAGGCGGCAGAAAATGGTTTTTGTAGCGCCGGCGGCAAGCGTGGCTTTGTATACCGGTGTAAACTTTGTTCCGCTTTTTTTGCTTTTTAGCTCCTCAAGGTTAGTACCGCAGATGATTGCATCATGAAACGCATCTTTTGTAAAAATTGATTTATTGGGAACGTTGCTCACCTTCATTGTATTTGTTTCGTTGTTGGTGAACAACAGGTCGTTCGATTGCTGGAAATAAAAATAATATTTGTCGAGGCGCTTGTGATCAATCTTTACGCTCGTTTTATTGAGTAGCGTGATGGCGGGTTCAACAATCGGATCCTGGTTCCACCAGCGGTTGTAAAACCAAAGCGTTGGCAACACCGTAATATCAGCTGGTTCGCTGTAGCGGTTGGTCACGTCAATTTTTATAAAGATGTCGGTAGGGCCCTGCTTTGCATAACTAATTCTTACATCGAAATACTGGTTGTCGTTGAAAACACCAGTGTCAAGTATTTCATATTCGGGATCGTGCCGGGTTCTTTTCCTGTTTTCTTCGCGCAGCTTTTCATAAGGAAATTCCTGCTGCGGATATTTGTACAGGTATTCCATGTAGTAGTGCGTAGGAATATTATCTAGGTAATAATACAGTTCCTTCACGTCTTCACCATGGTTGCCCTCGCCGTTCCTCAAACCAAATAATCTTTCCTTCAATATCGGATCCTTACCGTTCCAGAGTGCAACGGAGAAACAAAGGTTTTGAAAGAAGTCGGAAATTCCTGCGAGCCCGTCTTCGCCCCACAAATAGGAACGATAGGCCGCGTGATCGAAAGGAAAGTAATGCCAGGCGTTTCCATCCGGACTATAATCTTCGCGCACGGTGCCCCATTGTCGGTCTGTCAGATACGGTCCCCATTCTACAAGTGGAACAGTTTTGCCCGCATTCACTATTAATCGCTGCTGTTCTGCTGTCATCTGCAAACATTAAAAATTCCAAGGGCAAGCAAACCCGGCCGAAAGTACGATAAAACCATTGAGGAAAAATATGGTAGTAATATTGCAACAGATCGATGCATTGAAAACGGAGTATATTATGGCGAAATTATTTGAACCACTTAAGATTAGATCGATACAATTAAAGAATAGGATAGCGGTATCACCAATGTGTGAATATTCATCTGTAGATGGATTTGCCAACGACTGGCACCTCGTGCATTTGGGCGCACGCGCGGTGGGTGGCGCGGGATTAATTATTTCCGAGGCAACCGCAGTTGTTCCGGAAGGTAGAATTTCACCCGACGATCTTGGAATTTGGAAAGATGAGCATATTGAATTTTTAAAAAGAATCACCACTTTTATTATTCAGCACAACGCCGTACCGGGAATTCAACTTGCCCATGCCGGTAGAAAGTCGAGCGTGTCCTCGCCATGGAAAGGAAATACGCCTGTACCAATAAGCGAAGGTGGATGGCAAACCGTTGGACCTTCACCCGTTGCTTTTAAACCGGGCGATCAGGTGCCTCACGAATTATCTGCAGAAGAAATAAAAGCAGTCACCATCGCATTTAAGAAGGCTGCCAAACGCGCACTGGAAGCAGGTTTCAAAGTGATAGAGATACATGGTGCGCATGGTTATCTCATCAATGAATTTCTTTCTCCGGCGAGTAATGTCAGGAAAGATGAATATGGCGGAAGTTTTGAAAACAGAACAAGGTTTTTGTTAGAAGTTATTGAAGCAATAAGATCCGTCTGGCCCGAAGAATACCCTTTGTTACTTCGTATATCTGCGTCTGACTGGACCGAAGGAGGTTGGACGATAGACGATTCGGTGGCGCTTGCAAAAGCGGTAATGAATAAAGGAGTTGACCTCATCGATTGCTCAAGCGGCGGAAATGTTTCCCGCGCACCCATAGTTTTGAAGCCGTTGTACCAGGTTTCTTTTGCGGAGCAAGTGAAAAAGGAATCGGGGATATTGACCGGTGCGGTTGGATTAATTACCACTGCCGAAGAATGTGAAGATATTATCGCAACGGGCAAAGCCGACCTGGTATTTTTAGCGAGACAGGTATTACGTGATCCTTACTTTCCGCTGCACGCCGCGAAAACCTTGGGTGCGGATATTAAGTGGCCCGTACAGTACGAGCGCGCAAAAAATTAGGGATCATTCCGTACGTAAACTTTTTACTGGATTAGCGATTGCTGATTTTATTGCCTGGAAACTGATAGTAAAGAATGCAATGCATATTGCTATCAATCCTGCTGCGGCAAACATCCACCAACTGATATTTATGCGGTATGCAAAATCTTTCAGCCATGTATTCATAAGGTACCAGGCCACTGGGGTGGCGATAAGTATTGCAACACCCACCAGCACTAAAAAATCCTTAGATAATAACTGAAGAATGCTGGTAACACTTGCACCAAGTACTTTACGTATGCCGATTTCTTTTACCCGGAGTTTTGCAAACAATGCAATCAACCCGAACATTCCGAGGCTCGCAATTAAAATGGTGAGCAGTGCGATGGCATTAGTGGCTTTTAATATTCCATCGAATAATTCGTATTGTTTATCTACTTTATTGTTCATCTGTTCATAGCTGAAGGCGCGGCGGCTGGGCATTGTTTTGAATGCTGCTTCCAGTTTTTTCATTATGGGCACCATGTAACCTGCATCGGTACGAACGCTCAAATAATTTTTCTCTAATGAAGGTTTTCCGCCACATCCTTGTATAATAGGTTCTATGCTTCCGGAAAGATCGCGGTAATGAAAATCTTCCATCACGCCAACTATGGTATAGGTAGTGGGTTGGTCACCCTTAGATTTGATCTGTTTGCCCACGGCTGTTTTCCATCCTAATAAATTCATCGCGGTCCTATTGATATAGGCACTGCTTTTCTGCATTGAACCAAGGTCGTCATTAAAATATTTTCCTTCTACCAATAGGATTTTAAAAGTTTTTAAATATCCTGCGTCCGCGTCCGCCTGGCGCAGATTTATTTCTTTATTGGTCACAGGATCGAAATAGGTATTGAAGTTGTCCCAGTATGCCGTGGGTATAACACCATTCACAGACACTGATTGCACGTGTGGATTATTCTTCAATTCATTTACTATGGTCATGAACCTTGCATTTGCGGATGGCTGATCCCGGAATGCAAGGTTCAATGATACCACAGCAACATCTTCCTGATCAAACCCCAGGGAAGAAGATTTCATATACTTGATTTGACGGTTGAGAATTATGGTTACACAGATCAGTGTAATGGCCAATACAAACTGCACGGTAATGAATGTATTTCTTACAAGACTGTTTTTATAATTTCCCGAAACAATTTTTCCTTTTACCGCATCGGTCACTTTCACCGCAGTAAGTTTTACTGCCGGCAAGCTCGCGGCGAGAATAGTAAACAAAATGCCGATACCCATAAATAAAAGAATGATGGGATAATCTTTTTTCAGATCCGTTTCAATTGCACCGAACGTATCTTTTATTAGATCATTGATAGTGGGCAGAAGCAGGAGGGAAAAGATAAACCACGCAAATAAAATGGAAATTAAAACGATGATCCCATTCTCTATGCAAAATTGCAGGACGATACTTTTTTTACTGCCACCCATCATTTGTTTTATCGCCACTTCTTTAGTGCGCATGTACATTCCGGCGGTGTTGAGGTTTATGAGGTTAACCAGCACTATCAACAGAACGAATATTGCTGCACCAGCCGCACCTTTTATAATTACGCCGGTAAACGAAGAATTTTCGTTTGCGATATTTTTGAATGGTACAGCAATAACTGCATTTCCCGCATGATCCTTCGGATAATTGAGTTTTACGATGTTTGCTATTTTTGCCTCGAGTGTTTTGGAATCACTTCCCTTGCGAAGCCTTAGGTAATTGCTCGCAAAGGTATTGTACCAGTTTACATTGCCCCTGAAATCGCTGAAACCTTCGAGCACCGATGTATTAATAAGCACTGTTGGCCTGAT
>JBDTMM010000262.1:0-4242 GCA_039934275.1 Flavitalea sp.
GAGCCCGATAGCTGGGAAGCAGCCATTCGGCCCAATACCAAAATGATATACCTCGAAACGCCTACCAATCCCGGGTTGGATATCATAGACCTCGAAATCATTTCAGCATTGGCAAAAAAGCATAAGCTGATACTGATTGTGGATAATTGTTTTGCTACGCCCGTTTGCCAGCGGCCAATTGATTTTGGTGCCGACCTCGTTATTCATTCCGCCACAAAATGGATGGACGGGCAAGGAAGGGTATTAGGTGGAGTGATAGTTGGAAGGTCGGAATTAATTTATGACATCTATCTATTTTGCCGGAGCACGGGTCCCTCAATGTCACCTTTTAATGCATGGGTACTAAGCAAGAGCCTCGAAACCCTTGATGTAAGAATGGAAAGACACTCTTCGAATGCATTGCATATCGCAAAAGCCCTAGAGAGCCACCCTAATATTGCATCCTTGCGATACCCCTTTTTACCTAGCCACCCGCAGCATACTATTGCTATTAAACAGATGACGGCAGGTGGAGGCATCGTTTGTTTTGATCTGAAAGGGGGCTTGGAAAGTGGACGGAATTTTTTGAATAATCTTAAAATGCTTTCCCTAACGGCAAATCTTGGAGATGCAAAAAGTATTGCAACACACCCCGCAAGTACTACTCACGGAAAATTATCGGAGAAGGAAAGACAGGCGGTAAATATTACTCCTGGGTTAATTAGAATTTCAGTAGGATTGGAACACAGGGATGATATCCTTAACGATATACTGCAAAGCCTTGACAAAAGCTAATCAGATATGCGGTTCCCCTAAATTTTAAATGTGGCACCAAATAATATTAGCTCTTAAATTCCATTGTGGTCCACCACAATTTCACTTCGCGTGGAAAATGCTCTACAACGTATGCACTGTTTTAAATGAATTTGCTGGCATATAAATTTATCTAAGTTGTATACCAAATTTAAAACAGAAGATATGCCACAAACGAAATCCAAAAAGGCCCCGGCACCAGTTAGTGCTCCGGCTAAAAATAGTAAAGTACAACCATCCGCAGTAAAAAAATCAGCACCATCAAAATCTGATAATGGTAAAGGAGGCGAAATGCTTCAGAAGTTCCTGCTCGATTCTATAAAAGACATTTACTGGGCAGAAAAGCACCTTACTAAGGCCATTCCAAAATTAAGTAAGGCTGCAACGTCGGATGAGCTTCGCAGTGCGCTGCAGGATCATCTTGAGGTTACAGTGGGCCATGTTGAAAGACTGGAAAAAGTATTCGAATTATTGGGAAAGAAGGCACAGGCAAAAAAATGTGAAGCAATGGAAGGCATCTCCAAGGAGGCTGATTCAATTGTGGAAGAAACTGAAAAAGGGACCTCTACCCGCGACGTAGGAATCATTATGGCCGCTCAAAAAGTGGAGCATTATGAAATCGCAACTTACGGCGGACTTGTTCAATTAACTAAGACAATGGGTCTTACTGAGATATCGGATATTCTTGCGCAAACACTTGCTGAAGAAAAAGAGGCTGACGAAACCCTTACCGATATCGCTGAAAATGACATCAATCTTAAAGCCGATGAAGAAGGAGAAGATCGTTCCAAAGCTTAAGATTAAAATAGCTGTCGTAAGGCAGTAGGGTTTAGGGGTTAAGGGCCAGGCCACGTGCCTGGCTTTTTTTATAATCTAAATACCGCAAGATATGTTTCATAAAGATGAAGCAAATAAAAATGAAAGAGAGGTCTTGGGTTTGTCGCACAAAGAGTTCCTTAAAATCGACCGCGATTACGAGAAGGCTGCTGAAGTGGCCGCATTGGTTTACGTGAATGTAAATTCCAAAGGAATATATAGGAAGAAAAAAGGAAAATCATTTATGTATGTGTTGGATGAAAAGCCCGTAAAACAGGTTAACCAGATTAATCGAATAAAGAAACTTGTTATTCCACCGGCATGGACCGATGTATGGATCTGCACTTTACCAAACGGACATATTCAGGCCACAGGTATTGACATCCGTAAGCGCAAACAATATAAATATCATCCGTTATGGCACACACTGCGCGGAGAAACCAAGTTCCATCGTTTATATGAATTCGGAAAGGCGCTCCCATTACTACGCGCAAGGGTGGAAGAAGATTTTAAGAAGAAGGAATTGTGTCAGGAAAAAGTACTGGCGCTCGTGGTGAGTTTAATGGAGCGGACTTATATAAGAATTGGTAACAGCGGATATGAAAAATTATACGGCAGTTATGGATTGACAACACTGAAAGACAAACACGTTGCAATTGAAGGGGCGTCCATTAATTTTAGTTTCAGGGGTAAGAAAGGAATAGATCATAATATTTCACTAAAAAATAAAAGGCTTGCGGCAACTGTAAAAGCATGCAGAGACATTCCGGGGAAAGAATTATTTCAGTATTATGATGCGGATGGAAACAGAAAAAGTATTGATTCCGGAATGGTTAATCAATATATAAAAGATGCAGTGGGAGGAATGGATTTCACCGCAAAGGATTTCCGCACCTGGGCGGGTTCATTAAATATATTGTTTGCCTTTAAAGCAATCGGAGAGGTGATTTCTTCAACAGAAACTAAAAAGAAGGTTGTGGAGGCATTGGATATTGTGAGCAAGAAACTGGGCAATACGAGAACCGTTTGCCGGAAATACTATGTGCACCCCGGATTAATTAAATTATATGAAGAAAATAGTCTGAAAAAATATATCGATAAACTCGATAAAATAGAAGAACCGGCAGACCAGGAGGGCCTAACCGGTTCGGAATTAATCTTAATGAAAGTATTGAAATCTTTACAAGATTAAATGAGATGAAGAATCTTAACCTTTCTTCTTAGCGCCTTTCTTGGCGGGCCTTCCAGCCTTCTTTGGACGTCCGGCTGATTTTTTCTTAGCTGTTTTTTTAGCTGCAGATTTCTTTGCAGGTCTTCCAGCTTTCTTTACTGCTTTTTTAGCACCTTTTTTTGCAGGTCTGCCCGCTTTTTTAGCTGCTTTTTTCTTTGCTGCTTTTGCCATGATTGAATTTTTTAGGTTAGTAAAAGAAATTAATAAAGGTGTAAGATACTACATAAAATAATAAATAGGAAGCCCCTGCAAACTCCGGCACAACTTTTTCTTCTATTATGCATATCTGTTAACTTTTAAAACAATGTTATGGCAACGAACGACAATTTAGTAGAAGTATTAAATGACTTAATTAGGATTAATAACGATCGCGTAGTAGGATATGAAAAAGCAGCTGATGAAGCACGAAATATAGATGTTGATTTAAGGGCAGTATTTTCACGGATGGCCGATGAAAGTCGTCAATATGCGGCAGAACTTACTCAGGAAGTAGTAAAACATGGCGGCGAACCTGCAACCGGTACAACCAATTCCGGAAAAATATACCGGGTATGGATGGATGTTAAAGCCACATTTACTGGCAATGACAGGCATGCAATTCTTGAAAATTGCGAATTTGGTGAAGATGCTGCTCAGAAAGCGTACGATTCTGCGCTGAAATCTGATGCGGAAATATCTGCTGATGTAAGGCAGTTGATTACAAATCAGAAATCTTCGCTTAAAACATCACACGATGTAATTAAGAAATACAGGGATATGCAGGCTGCTGTAAATAAATAATGCAGCTAAATATTGCCTCATTTATAAAGTTTGTGATTAGTGATTAGTGAGAAGCCGGTATAAATGACCGGCTTCTTTTTTAATTTTATTTAGAAATTCGTTTAATTAATTATAGCGATGATAGTAAATCAAAATACCTCGGTGCCCGACATGAAGAGTTTATCCTCGTGTCTTAATAAAATGATCACGGAAGGGTATACGGACGATTTCAAGGCATTTGACAATGGTTTAAAATCATTAAGGACCGATAGAATATATCAGCCTGAAAACGTAAATATTGTCAATTATTTCAGGTTCGAAGGACAATCGGATCCAGATGACATGGCCATTTTATATGTCATAGAAACGAATGATGGTTTAAAGGGTACTCTGGTAGATGCATATGGAACTTATGCCGACGCCACTGTAAATAAATTCATCCTTGAGGTAGAGAATATCCAAAAAAAAGTGGCTAACAATGCTTAGTATTGAGTAATATTTTCCCCAATTAGGTGTGATGCATGAGGAAGTTTGTATTATTTCTTTCGGTTTTAAAGAGTACGTTCAAAGGGTTTATCGATGATAACGCTTTTAAACTGAGTGCTTCTTTATCTTATTATACCATATTTTCTCTCGGACCATTA
>JBDTMM010000263.1:0-4219 GCA_039934275.1 Flavitalea sp.
GATGCGGCAAGTGATCCATATATATTGGGCTTGGCCACATAGTGAAAAATAAAATCGGGCTTCAGTTCGCGGTACCTTTTGCGAAGCTGCAGGTAAAACAGGAAATCGTTAAGCGGATTTTCCCCTTTATTATTAAAATCGATAGCCTGGTATTGGCAGCCAGCAGCAGTAAGTTTTTTGGAGTAGCCATCATCAGGTGCAAGCACCAAAATTTTGTACCCTTTCCCGATGAGGAACTGAATAACATCCAAACGGAAATTATAAACCGACCACGCGCTGTTCGAAACAAAGGCGATCGTTTTATTTGAAACATCAGGTTCAGGCATTCAGTAAGATTAGCTTCAAATGTATAGATTTGAGCATGAATAATCATCCCGTCAACCTGAGTAAAACCGAACTGGTCGCAGGTTTTATGATGAAGGTGGTGTTGGGATTGACTTACGGATGGATATTCCTTCATCTATACCATGGCGATGACACCTGGGAAATGCACGGGGATTCGCTGAAACAAACCAGTTTGTTATTAAATAACCCAGGTCGTTTTTTTAGTGGCTACCTGCCACTTCATGTTTTTGATGCGAATAATGGAATGCATCACCGGGTTACGCAATTTTTTGCGGAAATGGAATTTGCGCTTGTTATAAAAACACTGGCGACTTTTAATCTTGTTTCACGGGGCAACTATTATATCAACAGTGTATTATTCAATGCCCTAATCTTCTGCGGGCACTATTGGCTGTTCAATGTATTAAACAGGCAGTTTCCCGAAAAAAGAAAAGCGTTATATCTGGCGATATTCTTTTTTGTACCCGTAGTTTTCTGGCTAAGCGGGATACGTGGCGATGGAATGCTGTTTTTTTTCTTTGCGATGACGATGGCTAATCTGTTTAAAGGAAAAAGGGGGCTCTCCCCTGTATATGCCCTCATAGGATTCACCGGGGTACTGATTATACGACCCGAGTTTGGGTTATTATTATTCATCGCGGTAGTTGCTTACCTGGTGACATTAAAATTCCGGAGACATCCGTTTTTAACCTTTGTAATAATATATGGGGCGGTCGCGCTATTATTTTTAGTGAGTTTGCTAACAGGATTCACCGGCATTGCCGACCATATTATATTACGGCAGCATTTATTCCTGTTATTGAAGGGTACAACCTTTCCTCTTGATGCACTGGAACCCCATGCAGGGAGTTTTATAAAGGTGTTGCCGCAGGCGATTAACAATAGCTTCTTTAGGCCGTATTTGTGGGAAGTACATTCTGTACTGCAGGTATTTTACGCTATTGAGGTAATTGTTCTTCTACTGCTAAGTTTACTCGCCGTATTTATAAAACACGCCAACTGGAAGGAACGGTTATCCAACCCCGTTATACTGATGTTGTTGTTTTTTAGCCTGAGTGTTTACCTGTTTATCGGGTACGTGGTGCCATTTCCGGGGGCGATAATAAGGTATAAATGTATTGCCGAATTGGGGCTGATCTGCGTGATGGTGGTGGTCACCGACTATAAAGTTATATTTAAATATAAATATATATAATGATTTTATTAAAAAACTGGAATAAATGGCATCAAAATGGATAAATATGGGTGTTTTTTTATATTTATCAGCCTAAAAAGTGGGATTTTTTGAGATAAAAAAGTTTTTTTTACCCTCATTTATCGTTTTATTTGCAGTCCTTAAACTTATATAAATGGAATCACTTCGCTTTAAAGCTATTAACAATCTTACTACCTCACCAAATACAAAGGAAATAGGACGGTCAACCAAAATTACCGGCATTTTTAATGAGAATGTTTTTACTACCAAAACTTCAAGAGAATTTTTGAGCGATGATGCCTATAAAAGTTTACTGGGGTCGATAAAGGGCGCCAAAAGAATAGACCGGGCAGTAGCAAACCAGATTGCTGCGGGCCTTCGCCAGTGGGCGGAAGGTAAAGGTGTGACCCATTTTACACACTGGTTTCAGCCACTGACAGGATCATCTGCTGAAAAGCACGATTCCTTCTTCACACTGAAAGCTGACGGTACACCCATAGAACAATTCGACGGAGATACGTTAATACAACAGGAACCAGACGCTTCATCCTTTCCAAGCGGAGGTTTAAGGGCAACATTCGAAGCACGCGGTTATACTGCATGGGATCCATCTTCACCTGCGTTCATCATGGACATCGGGGAAGGCAAAACCCTTTGTATCCCTACCATCTTCGTTTCATATACTGGTGAAGTGCTCGATTATAAGGCACCATTATTAAAGGCGCTGGAATCACTGGGTAAAAACTCCGTTGAGGTTTGTAATTATTTCGATAAAAACGTAACCAAAGTAACTGCTACCCTGGGCTGGGAACAGGAATATTTTGTGATAGATGAAGGCATGTTCAATGGACGGCCAGACCTTATCGCAAGCGGCAGAACCGTATTTGGACATGCGTCTGCAAAGGGACAGCAACTGGAAGACCACTATTTCGGATCAATTCCTGAAAGAGTATACGCCTTCATGCGCGACTACGAAACAGAATCATACCGTTTAGGTATTCCTTTAAGAACCAGACACAATGAAGTGGCGCCGGCCCAGTTCGAGTGCGCGCCTATATTTGAAGAGGTAAGTGTTGCTGTTGACCACAACACCCTGCTAATGGACATTATGGATCGTGTTGCAAAGCGCCACAGACTACGCGTGTTGCTTCATGAGAAACCATTTGCCGGCATAAACGGTAGCGGCAAACACAACAACTGGAGCATGGCAACCGATACAGGTGTTAACCTTCTTGCTCCAGGTAAAACGCCAAAGACAAACCTCATGTTCCTTACCTTTTTCGTAAACACGATCAAGGCGGTTCATGATTATTCAGATATTCTTCGTGCATCTATTGCATCTGCGGGTAATGACCACAGACTTGGTGCCAATGAAGCTCCTCCTGCTATCATCTCTGTATTCATCGGTCAGTATCTTACCAAAGTACTGGAAGACGTTAAACAGCGTGTAGGTGACAAATTCGACGAGCAGGATGAAGCGATCCTTAAACTTGATCTTCACAGGAGCATTCCTGAACTACTACTCGACAATACCGACAGAAACCGTACTTCTCCTTTTGCCTTCACCGGTAACAAATTTGAGTTCCGCGCTGTTGGTTCCGCGGCAAACTGCGCAAATGCAATGACGGTTCTCAACACCATTATGGCAGATACACTTCGCCAGTTTAAGAAAGATGTTGATGGGCTGATAGAAAAAGGGGAAAAGAAAGAAATTGCGATCATGCACGTGATCAGGGAATACATCGTGAGCAGCGAAAAAGTATTATTCGAAGGCGACGGTTACAGCGACGAGTGGGATAAGGAAGCAGCAAGACGCGGATTGCCAAACGTAAAAACTACTCCATACGCACTTGATGCAATGGTTACTGAAAAGGCTAAACACCTTTTTGAAAGTAATAATGTGTATTCGCACAGCGAACTCGAAGCACGTCACGAAATTGAACTTGAAAAATATATAAAGAAAGTTCAGATCGAAGCGCGTATTATGGGCGAACTCGCAACAAGTCACATTTTACCGGGTGCCATCGAGTATCAGAACGTGCTGATAGAAAATATCAACGGTTTGAAAAGTATGGGAATGGACGAAGCATCTTACTCTAACCAAAAGCAGATCGTATCTGTAATTTCAGAACACATCAGCAAGGTCAGCGGATTGGTACAGCAGATGATCGATACCAGGAAAAAAATAAATGCACTAACTGATACGCGTGAAAAAGCGATTGCCTATGGCACTGAAATAAAAGAAAAATATTTCGATGCGATAAGATACAGCGTTGATAAACTTGAACTACTAGTGGGCGACCAGTACTGGCAGCTTCCTAAATACAGGGAAATGTTGTTCCTCAGGTAAGCTTTCCTTCAAGTTTCACGCAAAGGCGCAATGTAAAATGCAAAGCCGCAAAGATTAATCTTTGCGGCTTTGCATTTTACATATTTCTTCAACGATCACCTTGAGCCTTTGTGTGAAACCCTGCGACGTTAAACCAAACAAAATCTACTTTCCAATACTTCTTTCAACCCTAATAAAAAAATCAGACAGCTTTACATCGAAGAATTTCATTAGCTCCGATAAAGTGGAAATGGATAAATTATACGTTGCGGTTTCAATTCTTGCCACATGAATATTTGTTTCGTTGTATACCGTTTCCTGGCTTATTCCCATATCCACGCGAAGCTCCC
>JBDTMM010000264.1:0-4195 GCA_039934275.1 Flavitalea sp.
CACTGAAAAAACTTAAAGGCGAACCTGCCGATAAGGTTGGCTTGTTCAAAGGATTAAAGGGCGACCTCGATTCCATATCGCAGATAGAATTGGTGGACCAAAACCCCATAGGAAAATCATCACGCAGTAATCCGGTCACTTATATAAAAGCATACGACGATATCAGGGATCTGTATGCGCGCCAGCCGCTGAGCAAAACGAGAGGATTTATGCCTAAGCATTTTTCATTTAATGTGGACGGCGGAAGGTGCGACACCTGCAAGGGTGAAGGTGAACAGGTGGTGGAAATGCAATTCCTCGCAGACGTTCACCTTACCTGTGAGGTGTGTAACGGGAAACGTTTTAAAGACGAAGTGCTAGAAGTGCACTACAAAGGAAAAAGTATTTACGATATACTTGACCTTGCGGTGGATGATGCTATTGAATTTTTTAAGGAAGAAAAAGATATCCATAAAAAGTTACTGCCGCTTTCAAGTGTGGGACTGGGATATGTAAAACTTGGACAGTCGTCCGATACATTATCTGGTGGCGAGGCACAGCGTGTAAAACTGGCTTCGTTCCTTGGTAAAGGAAAAGCGCAGGGACAGATACTTTTCATTTTTGATGAACCCACAACGGGACTTCATTTTCATGATATTAAAAAACTGCTCGCGTCATTCAATGCATTAATTGAACAGGGACATTCGATCATTGTTATCGAACACAATACCGATGTAATAAAAAGTGCAGACTGGCTGATAGACCTTGGTCCTGAAGCCGGCGATCAGGGCGGAAATTTAGTGTATGCAGGTGTTCCGAAGGGAATTGTAAACGTGAAAGAAAGTTATACCGGGAAATATTTAGCGTAACCTGTTCATGCTTTTTACAAGGCGCTCGTCTTTATATATTCCGCGCGCAGCGAGATAGAAAAATACCACCATGATCACGGGAAGTAATGCGCCGGCCTGGTAACTACCGGTAAGTATGGCATTTGTTTTTTTGAAGCCTTCCACCATATAATATTCGAGAAATATAAATCCTGCGGAAAAAATCAATCCGAAAACGGATAATCTAAATTGAAGATTCCTGTTTTTGAACAGGAACAAGCAGATCAGTGCAAGCAATCCAATAGCAATGATCACGATTGATAAAATCAGACTCGAGGCGAGGTTGAAAGGCAGAATGATTCCGTTGGGAAGTTTTCCTTCGAATAGCACGAGCCTTGAGGTTGCGAAAGCGGTGAGTGCAACAATTACCAGCCAGATGGATTGAATGCGTTGTATCATAACTTAATTTTATTCTGCGGTCTTGGCGAATCTTTGCGTCTTGGCGTGAATTCCTCGCCAAAACGCAAAGATTCGCAAATAATGTTTTACCCCAGCTCGGGGTACAACGGAAATTGTTTCATAAACCCATTCACTTCTTTCGAAAGCACACCCAGTGCGCCTCCATCGTCTGCATGCCTGAGTGCGCGATCGAGATAATCAACAACGGTTTCCATGTGGTGCGCGTTCATGCCTCGTGTGGTGATCGCCGGAACACCGATGCGAATACCCGAAGTAACAAACGCCGATTTATCATCGTAGGGAACCATGTTCTTATTTACGGTGATGTCGGCTTCGCCCAATACCTGCTCTGCTTTTTTACCGCTGATATTTTTATTGCGAAGGTCTATCAGCATTAAATGATTCTCGGTGCCGCCGGAAACGATGTTGTATCCGCGCTTTGATAGAGCCGATGACATGGCCTGTGCATTTACGACGATCTGTTTTGCGTAGACGTCAAATTCATCGCTCAGGATCTCACCGAAGGCGATCGCTTTTGAGGCGATGATGTGTTCGAGCGGGCCACCCTGTATTCCTGGGAAAACTGCCATGTCCAGCAGGTTGCTCATCATACGGGTATTTCCTTTTACGTCTTTCAGCCCGAAGGGATTTTCAAAATCCTTCTTCATTAATATAATGCCCCCTCTTGGACCCCGGAGTGTTTTGTGTGTTGTTGATGTAACGAAGTGGCAATGATCGAATGGTGAGCTTAATAATCCTTTTGCGATCAATCCTGCGGGGTGGGCCATGTCGCACATAACGAATGCACCAACTTTATCCGCTATGGCCCTGATCCTTGCATAGTCCCAGTCGCGGCTATATGCAGAAGCACCGCAAACGATCACCTTTGGTTTTTGTTCTTCAGCCACTCTTTCCATCATGTCGTAATCCACCAGTCCGTCTTCCTTTTTTACACCGTAAAATGTAGGCTGGTACAGTTTACCGCTGAAGTTTACGGGTGAGCCATGTGTAAGGTGACCGCCCATGCTCAGGTCCAGGCCCAACATTTTATCGCCCGGTTGCAAAATGGCGAGTAGTACTGCTGCATTTGCCTGCGCACCCGAATGTGGTTGCACGTTGGCATATTCGCAATTAAAGATCGCCTTCAGGCGGTCGATAGCTAGTTGTTCCGATTCATCCACTACTTCACAGCCACCGTAGTAGCGCCTTCCAGGGTAACCTTCTGCGTATTTGTTGGTCATAACGTTGCCCATTGAACGCATTACATCGTACGAACAAAAATTCTCAGATGCTATCAGTTCAATACCACGCCGCTGGCGCTCTAGTTCTTTCCTGATAAGGTCAAAAACGACGGTGTCTTTTTGCATACTTTATTGTCTTTTATTATATGAATTTAAACAGTAATCAGAAGCCTTCAGAGCGCAAAAATAATGACAGCAGGGTTACAAAAATGAACTACTTTCACGCAAGAAATGAAAGCGATCATTCCAGTGGCTGGTGCCGGAACCAAGTTGCGACCGCATACCTACACCCAGCCCAAGGCTTTAATTCCATTAGCCGGCAAAACTATTCTAAGCATCATTGTGGACCAGTTGCGCGAAGCCGGCATTACAGATTTCATATTTATTGTCGGATATCTCGGAGATAAGATCAAAGATTATGTTACCGACAAATACCCCCAGCTCAATACTCATTTTGTAAATCAGAACGAACGCGAAGGCATTGGCCATGCCATACAGCTTACACGGAACATTGTGGCAGATGATGAGGTGTTCATTGTTCTGGGTGATACCATTTGCGAATATGATGTTTCCGATGTGCTGGGTAGGCCGCATTCTGCCTTAGGCATCAAAAGAGTGGACGATCCCCGCGATTTTGGCGTGGCCGAGATAGGGGAAGACGGATTTATTTCAAGAGTGGTGGAAAAACCACAAATTCCAAAATCTAACATGGCGCTGGTGGGCATTTACCTGATTAAAGAATCGGGGATGCTGTTCAATTGCCTGGAAGCCAACCGCCGCAACATGATAAAAAGCCGGGGCGAATTTAGTATTACAGATGCCATCGAGTGTATGATCACTCAGGGCGCAAAATTTCAGTCTTTCAAAGTTCAGAACTGGTTCGATTGCGGCAAAAAAGATACGCTGCTGGAATCCAATGCCACGCTGCTAAAAAAATTCGGTGGGGTAATATCGAAGGAACACCACTTTGAAAATACCATCATCATCCCGCCGGTAAGCATTGCCCCGGGTTGTGACATTAAAAATTCGATCATCGGTCCAAACGTTACCATCGGCGAAAAAACCAATATCAGTTACTCGGTCATCAGGAATTCGATCATCGGTTCCTTCGCCGACCTGTTCGATATAGTGCTCAGCAAATCACTCATCGGCAGCGATACAGAAGTGAAAGGAGAGAGCCGTAGCCTGAATATCGGCGACAATACGGAGATCGATCTTGGCGAAACATGAGTAATGGTTGCTGAAGTATTTAATTTACCTTTCATCCATTATTGCCTCATGTTAAAGACTTTAACGATTTTGAGAGTTGTCGGATCCGGTTTTTAAATTAATTTCAGGCCTTACTGTAACCATTCCATCAAAATGTCGTCATACTAATAATCCTGAATAAATCTGTATGAAACATCTTAGGACTTATTTAGTAGTGATGCTGCTGCTTCCTCTTTCGAATTGCGTGTTTGCAAGTGCAAATAATGGCAAGGATGGAACGAAGGATCCCATTCTCGTAGGTTCGGTTTCTGATTCTTATTCAAAAAAACCAGTTAAGGGTGTTACGATATCAGTTACTTCGATCAAGGACCGCATTGCAAAATCCTTCATTACGGATGCATCGGGAAAGTTCAGTATACCCACCGAATTTTCATCAGGAGAAGTGACCATTGTTCTTGAAAAAAAGGGTTACAAAACTTA
>JBDTMM010000265.1:0-4178 GCA_039934275.1 Flavitalea sp.
TTCCGAGTCGCGGTACGACTGGGATGCCATTGTTCACTTTGCAGAAACCGAAGATAGTTACTACCTCTATACGAATTCGTACCATGCCATCGTTATTCCTAAAAGAACGATGACCGATGAAACTTCCCGCAGGGAATTGTTAAGGATATTCGACGCACACCTGCCTTTGCAAATGTGAACAGCCGACACCATTTTCATGCGGGCACGATTTTAATAAACATTTTCAAGTCTGTTGTGGAAAAGATTATGTAATGGATCATACAAACATCAGCGAAATTGTTTGCTAATCGTATTGATGAATAATTATGGAAGAAAACCGTGAAATACATGCACTTCTTCACCTGCTCGACGACCCCGATGAGGAAGTATTCGGCGCGGTTTCCAGCCGCATAGTGGATTTTGGAAAGGGTATTATTCCAAATCTTGAGAACCTCTGGGAAAATACCATCAGCGAGGGTATTCAGGAAAGAATCGAGCTACTGATACACCGCCTTCACTATCGCGACCTTACAGAAGAAATAGAACAATGGAGCAAAAATATTCACCACGACCTGTTGACCGGTGCACTGCTCGTTGCAAGATTTCAATACCCCGAAATGGCCACCACGCAGGTGTATCAGGATATAGAAAAATTAAGAAGAAACATCTGGCTCGAGCTTAATACCTACCTCACTCCTCTGGAACAGGTGAACGTGCTCACCAGCATTTTATATAATTATTTTAGTATAAAAGGAAGTGAAGTGGCGTATGGCCAACCCGAAGAATTTCTTATTAATAAACAACTGGAAACCAAACGAGGCAATGCGATCGCAAACGGGATTTTGTATTTGGTACTAAGCGAGTTGCTGGATATTCCGATCCGCGCGATAAATATTCCTAAGCAATTTGTACTAAGCTATTTTAAAACGGATTATGACTTTGCGAGGCACACTGAGAATTTTATGTACAAATCCGAATTTTTTATTGATCCTATCAGCGGACAGGTTTTTACGCATAAAGATGTGGAAACTTACTTCAAGCGCATCAATGTGCCACCCGTTACTTCTTATTTTAAACCACTGAGCAATAAAAAGATCATCCAGATATTACTTGAAGAATTCAGCAAATGTTTTTCTGAAGAAAAAGATCTGTATAAAAAGAAGGAACTGATAGCGCTAGCAGCGTTATTGGATGACTGATTTATTTTGTGCCAATAAGGTTTCACGCAAAGGGATCATAATTTGAGCTTTGCATTTTTTTAACCCAATACATTAATCAGCATTAGGATTCACCCATTGCATTATAATGCCCCACAGGAACACGGGCAGTCGTTTGAGATCATTTACTTCCTTGGATCTTGATGTTGGAACTTCTGCATTACTGCTGCCCATCATTCTTCCTTTTGTACCGGTAATGATCGCGCCGCCAACATCGTCGACCCTTTGTTCATACGCGGCAACGGAAGTATTCTTTATATAGTTCCTGCGGGATGCATTAAGTTCGGTGGTGAAATAATAATATTAATCAGTCAGAAAAATTCAGTTGTACTTCCGGACATATAAAGAATTAAACCAAAGATGCCTCCATGGAAATTTCACAACTCAATACTTTACTCACCGGACAGTTTGCTTTTGCATCATCTGCAGATTCCTTGAATTTTTCCGGACTAATGCCCGGAACCTTTGCCTTTACCGTTAAACGCGATGAGGTGATTCCCGCATCGGTCAGTTCAACAACAGCCGATGTTTCGATGGATTCAGGTTCAAAACCTGCCGCGCCGAGTACGAAACTGAGCTTCATGGAAAAACAACCCGCGTGTGCAGCTGCAATAAGCTCTTCCGGATTTGTACCCACACCATCTTCGAACCTCGACTTATAGGAATATTGTGTTTTATTCAAAGTGGTGCTCTGTGTTGTCAAACTTCCTTTACCTTCTTTACCTGAGCCATTCCAAACGGCTGTTGCTGTACGTTTCATTTGTTACTGTTTTAATAAATAATAAGGGTACTAAAAATACGAAATACGAAGCTCGAAATACCAACTAATTCAAATACTTTTAGAACTTGTGAACACGCCGTTAAATAAACACCTAGATGCCATTCAAAGCACTGAGAATAATTGAAACTCCCTCAGGAAAATTTGACCGTGAGATGGTGATGATGGAGATCGATCAACTTCCTCCCGGCGACCTTCTGATTAAAGTAAATTATTCAGCATTAAATTTTAAAGATGCTCTTTCTGCCACCGGCAATAAAGGTATCACCAAAAAGTATCCGCACGTACCGGGGGTAGATGCTGCAGGCGTTGTGGAAATAAGCCGCAGTGAAAATTTCCTGGTAAATGAAGAAGTGATTGTTACAGGCCACGATCTTGGAATGAATACCAGCGGTGGCTTTGCAGAATACATCAGGATACCCTCATATTGGGCAGTTAAAAAACCCCTCGAATTATCCTTTTCAGAAAGTATGACAATTGGCACCGCGGGCTTCACGGCGGCACTTGCGCTGTATAAGATGCAATTAATGGGTCAGAATCCCGGGATTGGACCAATAGTGGTTACGGGTGCAACCGGGGGTGTGGGAAGCCTTGCCATTGCAATGCTCGCAAAAGCCGGTTATGAAGTGATTGCCGTTACAGGGAAAACAAATGCCAGAGAATACCTCGAACACCTCGGCGCAACGCGCATCGAAAGCAGAGAATTTGTAAATGACGCTTCAGGAAAAGCATTACTCAAACCAAAATGGGCAGGTGCTATAGATACCGTTGGAGGAAATACGCTTAATACTTTATTAAAGGGATGTATGTCCGAAGGAAGTGTTGCTACCACAGGCCTGGTCGATTCACCACAACTGCCGGTAACCGTTTTCCCATTTATACTAAATGGCGTGAACCTGCTTGGTATAGCCTCCGCAGAAACACCGGCATCCACTCGAGCATTGATATGGAAAAAAATACTAATGGAATGGAACATTAAGGAAAAGCTCTCGGTGATCGCTAAAGAGGTTTCGCTGGAAGAATTAAATGCCACCTATATTGATGCCATACTTGAGGGAAAAATCATGGGAAGGATAGTGGTTAAAATTTAAATGCAAACGGAAGTAACGTTGCAGCATTTTCTATTATGAATATTTTTCCTTTTTCGCCACCCAGTATTAGTTTAATGGATGTATGGGTTCGATTACTGAATTCCTGCAGAGACTGCCTGCAGATTCCGCAGGGCGCGATTGGGTGATCACTTTCGATTAAGGATGACCGGTAGCTTATAGCCATGGCCTCCATTGCAACTCCAGGGAACCGTGCTGCCGCCGAAGCAAGCACAACGCCTTCAGCACACAATCCTGCCGGAAAAGAAACGTTTTCCAGGTTGCCGCCCGTAATTATTTCCCCATTGTAAAGTCTGCCAGCCGCACCCACATTAAATTTGGAATATGGCGCGTAAGCCAGTGCGGTAGCAGCTTTCGCAGCATCGAGCAGTTGCCTGTCGGGATCATTTAACTCTTCTGCAGAATTATATTCCGAATAATTAAGTAGAATTTGCTGCTGGCTGTTCACATGAATTATTTAAATCGCACCTGTGTAAAACGGTGTGTTTATTTGATGGTTGTAAATAACCGTTTCCATCTTATTCCCTTGTCGTAACTCATCCATATCAACGATGCTGACCCTACGATATGATCCTCCGGAACAAAACCCCAGTACCTGCTATCCTGCGAACGGTGGCGGTTATCGCCCATCATCCAGTAATAATTTAATTTGAAAGTGTAATTGGACGCTTCTTTTTCATTAATGAAAATCTTTCCATCTCTTTCTTCCCATTTATTTCCTTCGTAAACGGAAATCGCGCGTTTATAAAAAATAATATTTCCGGGAGTAAGTGAAATGGTGGCGCCCTTTTTGGGTATCCACAACGGACCAAAATTATCAAGCGACCAGTTGAATTTTTTATCGAATGGGTAAACCGACCCATAGTTATCAATGATCTCTCTCGATACGGAATCCACCCCGGATAATTTTCTAACGATCTCTGCTTCGGATGCGGTGAGGTTTATGCGGAAAATATTATTACCTGCAATTTCAAAATCGGGTGATTGTTCATCTGTATTTAATGCAACACCTGCCTCGCGCAACTCATCATCGCCAAGAATTCTTTTTGCTTTTACATAATAATCGGTAGCGGAATTTGGCGGAACAAATGCGGG
>JBDTMM010000266.1:0-4166 GCA_039934275.1 Flavitalea sp.
AGGTATCGAACAAAATACCCCCTTCTAGCCTGTCTCCCTTATGCAAGTTATCGGCAACTTCATCCGGAGTTTTGATGTACGACCTTGATTTGCGTTTTTCCATTGCCGCGAGTTCTTTTTCGCCAAAGGCATTTTTATCGCCTTTGTACATTACACGCCAGATCTTTCCATTATTCGATTCAGAAATGTAAAGGGAACCATCGGGGCCGGTAGATAAACCCATTGGCCTAGCCACTGCATCATTTGTATTTACTACTGTATCCATACCTGTGAAACCATCGGCAAAAACTTCATATTTATTATTCGGTTTTCCGTTTTCAAAAGGAACGAATACCACAATGAAACCAGCCTGTGGGTAGGGCGACCTGTCGGTAGAACCGTGGAATGCGATGAAACAGCCGTTTTTATAACGCTCAGGAAACTGGTCGCCATCGTAGAACATTACATCCATAGGAGCCCAGTGACCAGGAAATCCCATAACCGGAGCAGTGAATTCACTCGCCCTTCCTATGATCTTGCCATCACCACCATACCCTGGCTGCAACACCTGCTTGCCCACGATCTGGTCGAAGTATGCATATGGCCAGCCGAAATTGGCCCCATCGGTTGCCTTGATCAGCATTTCAGCAGGAAAAACTGCTGCCTGCCATGAAGAAAATATGGTTGGATAAATGGTGTGAAAATTATCAATACCATTTACTACAGCGTATAAACTTTCGTCTTTTTTGTTCCATTGCATGCCTACAATGCTGCGGATACCGGTGGAATATCTGTAACCATCTTTTTGTTTCTGGTTGGTCTTGTTCGCATCAAAGCGCCAGATGCCGCCATGGTTCTCGAGGTCAATAGGAGGTTCCAGACCTTTTCCGTTCGGGATACCCACTGGTCCATACAATCTTATATCCTGTCCCGCATCGGATGGCGTTCCGAAGGGGATGTACATGTGGCCCTTATTATCAAATGCAACGGGTTTTGTAGTGTGCCAGTGATTTTCAACCGCGGTATCTTCATCGGTAAGCATCACATCGGTTTTGCTTTTTGGAATAAGGTCGCCGTCGGTGAGCCTGGTTCTTAATACCTGGTTAACGGTGCTCGTCCACAGGTATCCGTCATGAATGGTCATACCCACTGCAGAACCTCCGATATCAGTATAATCCCCGAAGTAAACCACCGAATCCGCTTTGCCATCTCCATTGAGGTCGCGAAGCCCTACTGTTCCACCTTTGCCATTCATTTTATTGTTGTACTGCAACTTCACATATATGTCACCATTAGTGTTCACCGCAAGGTGCCTTGCTTCACCAATACTGTCCACCACTACCAGCGCCTGGAAATTATCCGGAAGAAATAACCCTCCGTTATCCTTGTCGCCTGGTGGTAACCCAGCTTTTTGTTTACACGCGGCTAAACCCGCAATCATTATCACCGCAAAAAATATTTTTTTTACGGAGCCCCTGAAATAATAACCAAAAGAATCGTTGATAGACATTTTCATTGTGCAATGTTTAATAAATAGTTCCCTATATTTTATTTTTAGAATGTTAATTTCAAATTAATTCCAAGGCTGCGTGTTGATGGCAGCGCGGCATATTCCAGTCCTGCGCCTTCTACCCCCCTAGTAATTTCCGGGTCTATGGGTGCTTCATTTTTGAAGAAGAAAAGATTTCTTCCCACCAATGAAATTTTCGCTCCCTTGACAATGTTTGATTTGGCTAATGTTCCCTCCAATACACTGTATCCAAATATCAGTTCCCTCAATCTTACGTTTGTTGCAGAGTAGGCATACAGCGATCCTACAGGATATCTTCCTCCCCTGTCGCTCCAGTATTTCTGTGCAGAGATTACCTGCGTATTTTTTGTTCCATCTGCTGTGTAAGCATCGAGAATTATTCCGTTCTCGCGTCCTTCAAGTGATTGTTTCGAATGTCCGTCTGCATCAATGAGCGCCTGTGTTCCCGCGATGATGGTTCCACCGTTGCGGTAGTCAATTAAAAAGCTGAGCGTAAATCCGCGGTAATCAAAACTATTATTAATACCGAGCATGTATTTAGGATTATAATTTCCTACCCGCACATCATTTCCATCAGTGACTATGGGATTGCCCGCAACGTCCACCAGTCTTCTTCCCTTGCTATCGGTCTGCCATCCTTTTGCATAAATATCACCGAAACTATTCCCTTCCACAGCCTTAATAAGTGCAAGATCTGAACTCACCAGAATTGCCGATTTTACATCGGGCGTAAGTGTAAGTATTTTGTTATTATTTTTAGAATAATTTAAATCGAAGTTCCAGCTGAAGTTTTTTGTTTTTATCGGGCTGCCACCTGCAATTAACTCAATTCCATCGTTGCGTATCAATCCGGCGTTAATGTATTTCTGATCAAAGGTGGTTGCGGGGGGTGCACCAATCAACAACAGTTGATTCTTCGTTTTTGTATTATAATAAACAAGATTGACGGATAACCTGTTCTTAAAAAAGCTTCCCTCTAGGCCGCTTTCAAATGAACTGGTGATCTCAGGTTTGTATGTACCGAGCGATTGTACTGTGGGAGTAATAATCACTCCACCAGCACCTACTTCATAATAATTTCTGTCGAGGTATTCACTTCCGCCATAACCTGAATTTGCAAGTGTTGCGCGAACTTTTCCATAAGATATCCATGAAGGCAGATGCACCATTTCAGAAATTATTCCCGTTAATCCTGCCGATGGATAAAAGTAAGATTGACTTCCCTTAGGTAAAGCCGATGACCAGTCGTTGCGTGCTGTAACATCGAAATACAGGTAATGGTTGTATGCCAACGTTACTGTGCTGTAAATCGATTCTACCCTTGGCGTTCTTCCATAATATTCATTTATAAACGGATTTCTCGCATTGCTCATGAAAAAGAAATTCTGTTTATTCAATCCGTTCGCCCTGCCCGCAAGACCCGAATATTTACTTTCCTGTAGCGACGTACCTAAATTCGCAGAAAGGTTCAGGTTTTTGTAGATGTTGCGACGCGCCGACAAAAAGGCATCCATGTTCACACCAGTATTTCGGGTGTTTCCGTATTCGTAATCGGAACCAACAAGACTGAAATAATTATCCGCATATACCCTATGGTTGGTTTGCAGCAGTGTTTCATCGATATTTCCTCTGACCTGGACATCTATCCAATCGGAGAATTTATATTTTGCGGAGACCAATGCGATCGCCCTGTCTTTTTGCTGGTAATAAGTAATGCGGTTAAGCGCCCAGTAAGGGTTTAATAACACTGGTGAATTTGGGTTCCAATAATTTTGACGCTCTGTTCCGTTGCTGTCGGTGTATGCATACGCTTTCATTTCAGCCAATGGAATCGATGTGGGCGCACGGAATATCGAGGGTAGCGCATAGGTGCCCACGTCGCCGGGTATCACCCTGTTATTTACTTCTTCGTATATGTAAGTAAGCTTTGTAAAAAAGGAAAGTTTTGGCGAAATGATGTTGTCAATTTTCAGATCTATGTTATGTCTTATAAGGTCGTTATTGCGCATGATGCCCTGCGCGCGCATGTTGCCGTATGAAAAATAGGTGCGCATGTTTTCGTTGCCGCCGGTTGCACTTATAAAATTTGAAAATGTTGATCCTGTCCTAAAAAAGTTCTTCAGGTTATCGGGCTGACCTTTTAAAGGTACTGTTTTTCCGTTCCATAATTTTACAGGTTGCCCTTCGGCTTTTGGTCCCCAGCTGTGTTCGGAGTTGGGAACGTACACACCTGCGTCACCCTGACCGTATTCAAATTGCAGGTCGGGAAGCAAGGATGGTTTAGGGAAGCTTATTCCGCCCACATAATCCACCCTGATGGCGCCGTCTTTTCCCTTTTTTGTGGTGATGATGATTGCACCGTTTTGTCCCTGACTGCCATACAATGCGGCGGCTGATGCGCCTTTTAAAATCGTCATGCTTTCTACATCATCGGAGTTTATCATGCTCACATTTCCGCTGAGCGGTACGCCGTCTATAACGTATAAAGGATCATTTTTTCCGGTGATAGAACGGTTACCACGAATCAGAACCTTAGCATCGCCACCGGGACCATCCGCATTTCTTGTTACGATCACTCCGGCAACCTTTCCCTGCAATGAGTTCACGATATTCGATTCTTTCGCTTCGTTTAACTGATCGCCCGATACATTCTGTG
>JBDTMM010000267.1:0-4161 GCA_039934275.1 Flavitalea sp.
AATATCATTTTCGGTAATTACACTTCCCGTTGGATTTTGTGGAGAATTAATAATGATGGCTTTTGTTTTTGGTGAAACCGCTGAAGCCACCTTCACCCAATTTATAGTATAACCCGGAAGGTCAAGATCAACCATCACCGCAATTGCTCCATTAACCTGCACATTGGGAACATAACTGTCGTAATTGGGCTGCATCACAATTACTTCATCTCCTGAATGGAGGATTGAGGTTAATGCAGAATATATGGCGTAGGTTCCCCCCGGTGTGATGGTAATTTCTGTTGAAGGATCTACTTCAGACTGATATAGGAATTTAATTTTTTCGGCTATAGATTCCCGCAAGGGCATCCATCCTGCCATTGGCGCGTATTGATTATACCCATCACTCATTGCCCTGGTCACCAGAGAAGTCAATTCACCGCTCATTTCAAAATCGGGAAAACCTTGTCCGAGGTTTACAGCCCTGTGCTCCATGGCAAGTCCGCTCATTACCGTAAAAATAGTGGTGCCTGTGTGCGGAAGCTTGCTGTGAATATTCATTCGCTCAGGATTGCTTTATTTCAATATTCGGAACGGGAATAAGTGATTCCCTATTTAGACGCAAATAGACCTGTGCCATAGTAACCACATCCTTTTGGCAATAGTGTACTATTCTTGGAAGATTATTTTCGTTCCAGTACACATCTCCCACCATGCTTCCATCAATATCATCTTTAGAAGTAGGAATGCCGAGTACCTGGGATAATAAATTAAGAGAGGTGAAATTTTTGTACTCCCCGAATTTCCATAATTCGAGTGTATCGAGCAGGTTCATTTCCCAAGGTTTCTTTCCGCTGATATTTAATAACACGGGTATGCATTCATCATTGATCACCATTCTTCTGCACAGGTAGGGGAAATCAAATTCTTTACCATTATGCGCACACAACCATTTCTGGCTACCCGGGCTCCACTTGCTGAGCATGTCGCAAAAATCGCTCAATATTTTTTTCTCATTGTGGCCGTAAAATGATTTTACCACGATGGATTTATTTTCGCTATTTCCATGTAATATTCCGCAACTAATACAGATGATCTTTCCAAATTCAGCAAAAAATGCAGCACGACCATATACTTCTTCAACTGTAATTTCTTCCTTACTGTTTTTTATTAATCCCTCAGCTTTTTTATTCCAGAGTTCTTTCCAGCTTTCAGGTAATTCATTATAGTTGCGGTATTGGGATACCGTTTCAATGTCCAGGAACAATATGTTGTTATTGGCAATCATAAAAATTTATCGCCTTTTTGTCTTTTTACATCTCCAACATATTCTTTTATTTCCTGTTCCTTATCTTTTTTGCAGATCAGTAATACATCGCCTGTATCAACCACTATAAAATCTTTTAAACCCTGCAGCACCACCAATTTATTCTCCGGTGTGTGCACGATGCAGTTTTCGGTTTCCACGAGCATTACATTATGACCCGCCACAG
This sequence comes from Flavitalea sp., assembly GCA_039934275.1. Taxonomy (GTDB): domain Bacteria; phylum Bacteroidota; class Bacteroidia; order Chitinophagales; family Chitinophagaceae; genus Flavitalea. The sequence goes on from JBDTMM010000267.1 coordinate 1,473, forward strand.
CATTGGCGTACTTATCTTTTTCCAAATTTTCATACGCGCTGTTCCATGTACCAAGATCGCTCCATCCGAATGATGAAGGGATCACATACACATTATCGGCCTTCTCCATTATACCGAAGTCTATAGAGATGCTTGTTGAAAAAGGGTATATTTCCTGCAATGCGGCTTCTTCTTCCGAAGTATTAAATTTTTCTTTTTGTGACGCAAAAAGATCGAATACCTCAGGCAGGTATTTTTCAAATGCAAGGATTACATTTTTAACCTGCCACACGAATATACCCGCGTTCCATAAAAACTCGCCGCTGGAAATGAATGTTTTTGCAAGCTCCAGGTTTGGTTTTTCGGTAAAGGTTTTAACCTTGTACACGTTATCGGTCACTGAGTGTTGTTCGTATTGAATATATCCATACCCGGTATTAGGATAAGTTGGGTTGATTCCGAGTGTGATAAAGGCGTTATGCTTTTGTACAAAACTCAGCGACTCCAGGCAAACTTTTGTAAATGCAATATTATCAGATATCAGATGATCTGCAGGAGCAACGATCATCAATGCTTTCGGATCGAGCTGTTGTAATTTGAAAGAAACATAGGCAATACAAGGCGCGGTATTTTTTCTTGACGGCTCTGCTAAAATGTTTTGTAACGGAAGACTTGGTAATTGTTTCTTAACGATATTCACGTACTCTTCTGATGTTACCACATAAATATTCTCCAGAGGCATAAAGTTGGCGAACCGGTCGAATGTAGTTTGAATAAGAGTGCGGCCAATATTTAATATATCAAGAAATTGCTTTGGAAAATTTGTCCGGCTCATCGGCCAGAAACGGGTGCCTATGCCACCAGCCATGATCACAACGTAGTGATGTTTGTTCATTCTGAATTATTGAATTTGATTTCTAAATGAGGCCTTCTCTCACAAGATCGTGTAAATGAATAAATCCAAGATATTTCTCTTCCGATGCCACGATTAGTTGTGTGATATCAAATTTCCTCATGAGGTCAAGCGCATTCACCGCAAGGGATTCGGGCGGTATCGTTTTTGGCTGAATGCTCATTATATCTTTTGCCGTTACGCCGTCGAGCGATTCATTTTTTTCAAGCATCCGTCGCAGGTCGCCATCGGTAACTACGCCTAATACCTTATCCTGTTCGTTCACCACTGCGGTTGCACCAAGCCTGTTCCGCGAAATTTCAACAATAACTTTTTTAAGAGAAGTATTTAATGTTACGGATGGTTTTTCATTATTAACATACAGGTCTGAAACGCGCAGGTATAATTTCTTACCAAGCATTCCTCCAGGATGAAACTTTGCAAAATCTTCACTGCCGAAACCCTTCAGTTCCATTAGCACTACCGCAATCGCATCGCCCATCACCAACTGCGCGGTGGTGCTGCTTGTTGGCGCAAGGTTATTCGGGCAGGCTTCCTGTTCAACTGTTGTATTCAATAGTATATCCGACTGACGTGCGAGGTAGGAGCCTGTATTTCCCGCCATCGCGATAAGCACGTTCCCGAAATTCTTAATCAGCGGTACCAGTACTTTTATTTCCGGGGATTCCCCGCTTTTGCTAATGATCATTACCACATCGTCCTGCTGGATCATTCCAAGATCGCCATGAATGGCATCGGCCGCGTGTAAAAAGAGGGAAGGCGTACCCGTTGAATTGAGGGTTGCCACTATTTTCTGGGCAATGATCGCGCTTTTGCCGATCCCGCTGATCACCAACCGGCCCTTGCAGCCCCTGATCACATTTATTGCCTTTTCAAAATCTTCGGTGATCGTACCTTCAAGCCCTGCTATTGCTGAGGCTTCGAGCCTAATGGTGCGAATGCCTACCTTTCTGATATCTGGAATTACAACCTTTGCCATTTTCAAAGCAAACCTACGTTCTCATTTTACAAGTACCAAACCCATCTGATTCGTTAAAAGCAGGTAATACTCAGTCAGTTAACAGTTAAATATCCCCCCAATCCTCAACCGTAATTGGTCAAACCCTTAAAATAAATTAAATTCGCGCTCTTCATAACACATAACTGTTACCTCTAATACATGTGACGAAGGAAATTTCTCAATCAAATGACCACCACAAAAAAAACGCCTGCTTCAGCAAAAGAAAAACGATCCGTTACTAAACAAACCGAAGCGCAAATACAAGGAAAATATACCTCTGAGGAGCTCAAACTCGCCTTACGGGAAAACTTTGGTTTCGATACTTTTAAAGGTAACCAGGAACCCATCATACAAAACCTGCTTGCAGGAAAAGATACCTTCGTTATTAAACCAACAGGAGGTGGAAAAAGCCTCTGTTATCAACTTCCCGCAATTATCTGCGAAGGTGTGGCGATAATCGTGAGTCCGCTGATTGCTTTAATGAAGAACCAGGTGGACCTGGTGCGAGGATACAACAGCAGCGATGACGTGGCGCATTTTCTCAACTCTAGTCTTAATAAAAAACAGATCGTTGCCGTAAAAAACGACCTGCTTTCGGGCAGAACGAAAATGCTGTATGTAGCACCAGAAACGCTTACCAAACAGGAAAATCTTGACTTTTTCAGGGACCTCAAAATATCCTTCTTCGCAGTAGATGAGGCGCATTGTATTTCTGAATGGGGGCATGACTTCCGTCCTGAATATCGTCGCTTGCGTGAAATGATGGAACAGATCAGTGAGACTGCACCAATGATCGC
>JBDTMM010000268.1:0-4150 GCA_039934275.1 Flavitalea sp.
ACTAACAACGGACAGTTAACCGGTGCAATAAGCGGTGGTTGTCTCGAAGGGGATGCACTTCGTAAATCGCAACTCGTGATCATGCAGCAAAAATCAATGCTGGTTACCTACGATACAAATGATGAGGACGATGCAAAACTTGGAATGGGTCTCGGTTGCAATGGTATCATCCACATACTTATCGAACCAGTTAATATTTCAGATCCTTATAACCCGATTGCATTTTTAAAAACACTGATCAAAAAACGACAACAGGCGATACTGGTAACCTTATTTGATTTAAAAAATAAAAAGAATCAGCGAGGAACCTGTTTTGTTTATTTGAAAGATGGCGAACAATTCGGTTGCGCGGATACGTTAGAAAATGGGATTTTTAACGATGTATTCGAAAGTTTGCAAAACCAAACTTCTTTATTTAAAAATTATCCGGATCAGCATTGCAAAGCATTTATTCAGTTTATCGCACCGCCCGTTTCACTGGTGATACTTGGTGCAGGCAACGACGTAAAACCATTAGTTGAATTTGCCAGCATACTGGGATGGGAAACAACAATAATCGACGGCAGACCAAACTACCCAACGCGCGAACGTTTTCCGCTGGCCACCAAACTCGAAGTAAAAAAGGCATCAGAGCTATTGCAAAATATCACTATCGACCGGCAAACGATTTTCCTGCTCATGACGCACAATTATAATTACGACCTTTCTGCATTACGCATTCTACTCGAAAAGGAAACCACTTATATCGGTATGCTGGGCCCGAGAAAAAAACTGGAGCGTATGCAACAAGATCTGCGTGAACAACAAAGCATTGCGAGCGCTGAAAAGATCATCCATATTCATACACCGGCAGGAATTGATATCGGTGCAGAAACACCTGAGGAAATCGCTCTTTCAATAATGGCCGAAATAAAGTCGGTATTATCAGGCCGCAGAGCCAATTCATTAAAAACGAAAACAGGGGTCATCCATCCACGAATTACTACCACCATAAAATAATAGTTTATCAATACAAATACCACCTTCATTGTACTCGCCGCCGGAGCATCTACACGACTTGGAACGCCAAAGCAATTACTGCAACTAAATGGACAGCCGCTTTTGAATATTGTTTTGAGAGAAGTTGAGAACGCTGATGTAAAGAATATCATCCTGGTATTGGGATCCTCCTATGAAATCATTAAAGACAACATCGATGAAATGAAGGTCCATATTATTTATAATGAAAATTGGACCGAAGGAATGGCCTCTTCAATGATAGTGGGTTTGAAAGCTGCACTCGAACTCGACCCGGCTGTGGAAGGAGTGATATTCGTTGTGTGTGACCAGCCTTTTATTTCAGCGTCGCTGCTCGATGGTTTGATAGAAAAACATCAACAGTCGGGTTTGCCCATCGTTGCCAGTTCGTATGCTGAAACCCTTGGAACGCCAGCCTATTTTCATAAATCGCTGTTCCCGGAATTAATGCTGTTATCAGGCGACTCCGGCGCGAAAAAGATATTACAAAAATACAGTGATGAAGTGGCGGCAGTTGAGTTTTCCAGGGGATCTATTGACATAGATACCAACGAAGACCTTCAATATCTAAAAGAAAGTTTATAATAGATGCGAGGGTTTTCCATTTGCATTTTACATTTCATTATATTTATAACTATGAATAAGGACGGAAACAATTCCCGCCGGGATTTTCTTAAACAGTCCACTGCACTCACCGCAATTGCTCTTACCCCAGCCTCTGCAATAAAAGCGGCAGAAATGCAAATGGACGAAAAAATTGCCGGCGTTTTTGAGAAAATGCCTGTCGAGTTAATCGTAAACGGGAAAAAGAATAATTTATCCATTGAGCCGCGGTCAACACTGCTGGACATACTTCGCGAACAACTCCACCTTACCGGCACTAAAAAAGGCTGCGACCATGGACAGTGCGGGGCTTGCACAGTACACGTAAACGGAAAACGCGTTAATTCCTGCCTTACGCTTGGGGTTATGGTCGATGGAAAAGAAATTACTACTATTGAAGGGCTGGCTATGGGTAATAAACTGCACCCGATGCAGGATGCTTTTATAAAACATGATGGTTTCCAGTGCGGATATTGTACACCGGGTCAGATCATGTCTGCTGTTGCGTGTGTAAAAGAGGGTCACGCCAATTCTGAGGCAAACATCCGCGAGTATATGAGTGGAAATATTTGCCGGTGCGGCGCCTACGCTAATATTGTAAATGCCATAAAAGAAGTTGCGAACGGAGGGCAGGCTGTATGAAACCATTTACATACGTTCGTCCCGCATCACAGCAAAAAGTACTTGCCGCCATTAATGAGGCCGGCACCAAAATTATCGCCGGCGGTACTAACCTTATCGACCTGATGAAACGCGGAGTTACCAGCCCCGACAAGCTGGTCGATATTAATGATCTACCACTAAAAGAGATTTCTGTAAATACTAATGGAATAAAAATTGGTTCCCTAGCTATCAACAGCGAAACCGCCGAAGATAAAAATGTGCTGAAACTTCAGCCTTTGCTATCGATGGCGCTCAAAGCCGGTGCCTCACCGCAACTTCGGAACATGGCAACAGTTGGTGGAAATATGATGCAGCGCACGCGTTGCTCTTATTTTTACGACATAGCGATGCCTTGCAATAAACGCAGTCCCGGTACGGGTTGTGGCGCACTGCAGGGCTCAAACAGGATGCACGCCATTTTTGGTACCAGCGAAAGTTGCATAGCCGTTCATCCCAGCGACATGTGCGTGGCGCTTGCCGCACTTGACGCAACCGTTACGGTTGCCGGCAAAAAAGGCGAACGCACTATTCCCTTTACCCAATTTCACCGCCTTCCCGGAATGCACCCTGAACTGGATAGTACCCTAACGAAGGATGAATTGATTTTGTGGGTGGATGTGCCCGTAAATAATTTTGCCGAGAATGTTTATTATTTAAAGATCCGCGACCGCCAATCGTACGCATTTGCACTAATATCAGTTGCAACGGCACTCGAAATAAATAATGGTACCATAAAATCGGCGCGCATCGCAATGGGTGGAGTGGCACATAAACCGTGGCGGTTACATGAAGCAGAAGCATTTCTTGCAGGTAAACCTGCCAGCGAAGAAAATTTTAATGCAGCCGCTGAATTGTCTATGAAAGGCGCAAAAGGTTTTGGTAAGAACGATTTCAAATTGAAAATGGCTCCCAACGCAATTTTGGAAGCCTTAAAAAAAGCGGCACATCTCGCATAACCGATTATGGCAAATCAAACAAGAAATAAAAGCACGGGCAAACCAATGGATCGCGTTGATGGCCGCCTCAAAGTAACTGGTGGTGCAAAATATTTTGCCGATCAGCAGGTTGTGGGTTTAACCTATGCCTCAATCGTAACCAGCACCATTGCTAAGGGAAGTATTAAAAAACTAAATGCCCAAAAAGCATTGGCCGCCCCAGGTGTACTCTCTGTAATCTCCCATTTAAACGCGCCACCGATTCCAGGATTTCAGGATAACATAGAAGCAAAGAAAAATAACGAAGACAAGGTTCAGGAACTGAAAATATTTAAAGACAACCGGATTTACTCGAGTGGCCAGCCGATTGCAATAGTTGTAGCCGATACATTGGAACGTGCAGTATATGCTGCTTCGCTGGTAACTGTTGAATACGACAAAGAAACTTCCCAAACTGATCTCCTTTCAAATATAGAAAAAGGCGTTCCGCCCGACGAGGATGCCGATTATACGCGAGGCGATGCACAGGCGGTTGATCACGCAGCCTTCATTGTCAACGAAACTTATACCAGCCCAACGGAAATCCATAATCCTATGGAGCTTGCGGGAATCATCGCGATGTGGGAGGGAGAAAAATTAAAGGTGTTTGTAAAAACGCAGGGAGTAAAGGATCACCAAAAAAGTTTGCACGAAACATTTAAAATACCCATTGAAGATATACAGGTCAATTCAGAATTTGTGGGTGGGGCATTCGGAATGTCGCTGCGGGTATGGCCCCATGAAATTGCCGCGATAGTAGCCGCAAAACAAATCAAAAGACCCGTTAAATTAGTTATTGGCCGCAACGATATGTTTACTATGGTAGGGTACAGGCCACAGGCAATACAAAAAATGAAAACGGGTTCAATGGCAAAGTATAATTATGGAATATG
>JBDTMM010000269.1:0-4146 GCA_039934275.1 Flavitalea sp.
GACCAAACAGGCGGTCCTGTCCTTTTTCCTTTGCCCATCTTCCATTACCGTCCATAATGATGGCAATGTGTGTAGGCAGCCTGTTTAAATCAATTTGATCTTTTTTCCCGTGATGCATACCAAAATTTTGGCGCACGAAGGTAGAATATTTAATCCGCAGTAGGACAGCGGTACGAAGTGAGGTTTAAAGAAAACGTAACCTCGGCAATCAGGTACTGATCCTTTTGTTTCGGGAAGCCCCTTTGGCGACCTTCTATTCCAATAGCATTGCCTGTTTCGTACGACCTGTCCTGCATAAGGTTTGCAATCGAAGGCTGTCCATCGGGTAATGAAGGGAATTTATCTGCACCAACATAAGTTTTACTTACGTCATCAAGGTAATCTGTGTTTGTAAAGCGGTGAACGATCTCTGCCCCGATGTTCATACGCGGGTTGATGGCATATTTCGCCCCAATGCCAAACGGTAAACAAATGGCCATGTTGCTATAGGGCTTTCTGTCGGGATAGGCCGGATTGCCCTGTCCCTCGGTGCCTAATTCTCTGAGTAATACCTTCTGTCCGCGGTAGTAAGCGTATGGATCATAGCTAAACACACCCACTCCAATGGTAACATATGGAGTGAAACGATGATATGGATCACTTGGAATAAAGCGGAAAAAGTTGAAGTCACCCTGTAAGGCAAGTTCGAAAATATGAGAGTTGAAACTCAGGTTCCTTCTTGTCTGAAACTCGTTACCCTTATTATATATGTCTGAATAGCCTACGTTGGCATAGTGTCCGCTAATTCTTAATCCTACATAATTGCTGAATTGTTTGCGGAAAAAGATCCCAAAAGCAGGCTTCGGCCTGTTGATCTTTCCCCTGGTGTTGAGGTCACCAAAATAATGCGATGCACCTAAGGAAACACCAATTTCCCCATCCATCACCTCGCTTTCGTACTGGCCCATTGTTCTTGTGGCGCCAAAAAACATAAAGCCAAGTAAAAAAGGAACAACAAATTTCTTCATATTTCACAAGATAATAATTAAGCAACAACGCCTTATGCACCATTTTCTTGTATGGTGAAATGTTAATTCCTTGTATCCAGACCCCACGAAAGTTTTTCCCTCAGCGTCTGGAGAAAGTTCTTCTCATTAAGCCTCACCAGGTTAATATTGAACGACTCGCGGCGTACAGCAAGCTGAATCTTTTTGTCCACAATTTCCTTTCTCGAATCCAGCGCACAGATAAAATGATCGGCACGCCCTTCCACCTCAAACGAAATGATGGTATTGTCGGGAACCACAATTGGCCGCACATTCAAATTGTGCGGAGCCACGGGGGTAATAACAAAACTGTGCGACTCAGGAAATACAATTGGCCCCCCACAACTTAGCGAATACCCGGTTGAACCTGTTGGCGTTGCCACAATCACACCATCTGCCCAGTAAGTATTCAGGAACTCTCCGTTTAAATAGGTGTGTATTTTGATCATTGGCGAAGTATCCGTTTTATGAATTGCAAATTCATTTAATGCATAGGGCATATCATTGAATAGCGTTCTGTTTCCATCGAGATGGATAAGTGATCTTTTATCAATAGCATAGGTGCGGTTTACGAGTGCCCGTACCGCGGTATGCAATGCATTTCTTCCGATGCCCGCAAGAAATCCCAACCTTCCGAAGTTGATACCCAGCACCGGGATGTTTTTATTTTTTACCAGCGTAACCGTATCCAGCATTGTGCCATCACCTCCAAGACTGATTACAAAATCGATCGTATCATCAAGATCATCGGAATTATGAAATACCTGGAAGCTGCCGGCATTTGCAAATGATGATTTGATCGTTGCGTAAAAAGGATTATAAATAATGGCTTTGATATTATTCTTTGACAGCTCATCAAATAATTGCTGCACATCGGCATGCTGGTCCACTTCAATTAACCTGCTATAGATGGCTACTTTCATGTAAGTATCTTAAAATTCATTCCTGAAATGTAAAAATAGCCCGTTTTGACCTAACTGGTTAAAGCTGTACTCAAACCTGAAAACAAAGTCGTAAAAAGTTACCACATCCACGCCAAGCCCCGTAGAATACAGCATCTTATTGGCAAGGGAATTTTCAGGAGAGGTTTTATTCATCGCGTAACCGAAATCGGTATAGATTTTTGCATATACCCTAATGGGAACCACATCAAATGAGGGTGACGAATAGTGCGTAGATAAATTGACAGAAAATAATTGCCTCCGTAATGTTTGCCTGCTCACAAACGTTCCTGCCCCATCGATCACATATTTTTCGAGCCCCCGTAAATACAGATCACCATATCCTAGCAACTGGGTATTGTAATAAGGCTGGTGGTAAGGAGTTTTGATAACACCCTGCACCTGCCAATGGAAATTAAATTTTTGCTTCAGTGGAACGGCCAGGGTATATTTTAATCCATACTGCCACATATTGGTATAAGAATGAATTCCTCTCTTTAGTACCGACACCTCTCCCATCCATCCTTTTATGGGATATTGAATGTAATCAACGTGATAGTAATTGAGTGTGTAAGAGATTTCAGGAATGTCTATTTTATTCACTCCATCCTTATAATAATTTGAATTATAATCAGCTATTCTTTTGTCCACTTCCAGTCTTGTATAACCCATTCGCAGTGCATGAAATGTTCTTAGTCCCGGACGGTAATCGTATTCTGCAAATGCGTTGTATCTTTTTAATGGAGAAAGAGAATCCATAAACTGCTGCTGGTTATTTTTTGTGGCGAAAGTAAATTCCCTGTTCGATGTAAAGGAAAAACCAACTTTGTATCCATTCTTTAAATGGTTGTCGGCATAGGGTTGGTCGTATTGCAACTGGACCTGTTTTGCATAACCGGTAGTGAGCCACAATCTTAATTTATCATTTCGTCCGGAGAAATTATACTGTGTAAATTTTCCACCATAGTTCAGGCGATTAAGTGCATAATCATGTTTTGCCCATTCGGATATATTTCTATCACCTGGTCTTAAATAGGGAAGCGGAAATAAATACCAGCGCTCTTTAAGGTCAATGGAAACATCAACAATATATCCCCGGAATATTTTTACGGCTACTATTGCTTCATTAAATAATTTGGTGTTGATCAGCTGTTGCCTTGCGACTTCAAAATTCTTTACCAATGTTGCAAGATCTGTTGTGTCGCCCGTTTTAAAGGGCAGTTCTCTTCTTACCACATAATCTTTGGTTCTGGTATTGCCCGAAATAGTAATGTCGCCGACTATGAAATTTAATTGTGCGTGTAACGCGAGGCAGGTTATGCACGAAAGAAATACAAGCAGTAAATGTTTGTGATGTGTAAGCATTCAGTCACCGTCAGATGCTGAGGTAATTCATCAGGTGATCGTAATTGTCTTTCAGCTCATTTTCGTACAGTTCCTCACCGAAATAATATCTTACCTCATATTCATAACGCTGAAAGGTAGCAACGATGTCGGAAATCTCAAACTTGTTGATTTTGAGTGTTACCAGGAAAGTATCCGTATCGTTATCCCATGAAGTATTGAGCTGGGTAATTTGTGCATCGTTGGTTTCAACCAGTTTACTGATCTCTGCAAATGAAAAATTGCGTTGGTCCGTTTCCAGAACGATCAGCCCGCCTGGTTCGCTTGCACCGGTTATTTTTCCCAGTTGCCTTAGCAGGTCTGCAATCAATATTACGCCGGAGTACTCACTATTATTTTCCACCACCGGAACAACGGATAAATGATAGTCGTTTGCGGTTTGCACTGCATCAATAAAGTGCATGCCCCCGTGAACTGAAACCTTTGAAAAGTGTGCGCTGATGGTTTCGAGGTCGGTAGTATCGTCGATGTTGAGAAGATCATCTTCAAAAACAAGGCCTACATATTTGTCATCCAGCACCACCGGCAATTGTTTTACCTGGAACTCATTCATAAGTTCCATAGCCTGCGCAACAGTGTCGCGCAGCTTTAGCGTGGGAATAGATGTTGATATGAGCTGTTTGTTAAGCATTCTATTAAAAGATACGTAAAAATGTATACTACAGACGCCTGAGATCAGGCTACCGCTGCAGGAGCATTCAACTTTGTCAAAAACTTAAGCAGAATTTCATTGAACTCAACGGGCGCTTCCATCATTGGTGCGTGTCCGCATTTAT
>JBDTMM010000270.1:0-4140 GCA_039934275.1 Flavitalea sp.
TGCCACCGTGGATACCGGCGCACCTTGCAATGGTGTACATCAGCGGAATTGCTGAATCAGTTTTAGGAATACTATTGTTTGTTCCGGTAACGCGTATTTTCGGTGCATGGGGAATTGTAGTATTGTTAATAGTTGTGTTTCCCGCAAATATTCAAATGCTGATTAATTATTCCAATACCAATGACTCACGAACCTTTATTGCAATAATTAGACTTCCGATCCAGATCTTGTTAATCTGGCTGGCATGGATATATACAAAGAGGCCCCGCCAGCAATTTTAGTGAATTATTTTTTATACACCCACCAACGTTTTTTATTGGAACCCCTTGCTTGTAATTCGGGTGGGTCAAGGAGTTCGAGCCAGCGTTCATAATCATGCCGGAGGTCCTCATCTACTTCGGGAAGGAGTTGTGTTATTTTTTTTACCTGCTGAAAAAAGATCGTGGCAAGTGTAGAAGCTAATTCCGGATACCCGAATATTTCTGCAAAGTGAACACAATAGAAATGTAACATCTGAACGTGTGCCTCTTTCGTTCCAATATATTTTGCCTGCCGGTTTATTAACCTTAATATTTTTCGGGACCCCTTTTTCTGATCCGATGTTTTTAACGAACCAAGGTAATCGAGTTGTTCTTTAACCTGTATTTCTATGGATTGAATATATCCCGGCGTATCGCCGGATTCGAATAATAAATAACTCAGTAGTTCTTTATTTTCCTTCTTGAACCTCGCCAGTCTAAGAACCAGATCCATGGCCTTTTTGGGTGGCAATTGGAGCAGTTCTTTTTTTATTTCATCAACGCTTGCAGCTTTAATCATTGTTTTCTTAAAATCTGAATATACGATTAAGGAATTTGCCTGCCATTCTGATTTCCCATTCCCGAAGAACGCTTCATTCCTCCTCTACCACCTGTTCCAAAAGTGCGAAGGTTATAACTAAAGGTGAGCATAAAATACTGACGAAGTACCTGGTTCTCTGCATCTTCAATATAGGTTTCAGTAACGGTGCGTACGATGCTCCGGTTTTGTTTGAGCAGGTCAAATACACTCGCTTTAAGTTCGCCCTGTTGTTTTTTAAATATCTTTTTCCCTGCACTCATGTTCCAGAGAAAATAACTCTGATTATATCCCTGGCTCAAGCCTGTATATAATTGATTGGTTAGATTGTTCTGAATGAACCATCCCTTTTTCGACAATAAATTAAATTGTAAGCCCGCAACATGAGAAAAATAATGGTTGTTGAGCGTTGGCTGCAAGTCGTTTTTTACAGTGCTCACATTTGCAGAGTACGACAAAGTAAAGTCTACGTACTGGCTCACATTACTCGCTATTACCATGCCGGAACTATATGTGAGGTTTTTGGAAGAGTTATTGATATTATTAATGATGCCCGGCAGTTTGCTATACGTTACGCCGCCATTTAAATTCAGATTCGATTTCATAAATGCAAGCGGTATTGCAAAGGTGAAAAACGAACGTATGCTCGTGTACCCGTTGAGGTTAACGGGTTTGGTAAGTTGTTGTCCTGCTTTTAAAATAAGATCGGTAGTTAAAGATGAATCCTTTAACGGAACAAAAGTGGCATTGGTAATATAGTTACTTGCAGATTGCAGAAATACATTTCCTACAAATAATATAGATGCTTCAGGATTGTTGTATGTGTAACGCGCGCTTAATACAGAAGATAGTTGCTGGCGCAGATCAGGATTGCCCGCTGTTACAAAGGGCAGATTGGTGTAATCATACACGTCCTGCAATTGGGTAACGGAAGGCTGGGTGGTGCTAACTCTGTACATGAAGCGGATATTACTCAGAGAATTTAGCTTCAACCGCAACATTGCATTTGGCAGTATATTATTAAATGATTTATCAACCATCAGCGTTCGTGGAAACTGCTGGTCGCTGTTGAGATCCGATCGCTGGTAGTTAGCACCTATATTCAACTGGTTGTCTTTCGTTCCATAACGATAACCTATACCTGCATTTTGGCCTGTGGTGGAATTATTAAACTTGCTCGACAGGTTTGGATCGAAGGTGGAAAATTTATCTATCGATTCATCGTATTGATACGCTTCCTGGTCCGCCTTGCTTTTATTGTACGACGGACTGTAATTCACCTGTAACTGCGATTTAGAAGTTATGGGCTCTGTAAATACCATGTTCGCAGACAATTGGTATCCATTGCTTAGCTGATTGGTAAGGCGCTGCGACGTGGAATCGGTATACGATCCGCCGTTGAAAGTGGTATCGAATAAACTCGTGTAAACGTTGCCGGTTTTGTTGTTATAGCCCGACTGTATATTTATTGAGAATGTTCTCCCTTTTTTCCGAAAAGAATGACGGTACAGAAAGTTACTGGCAAAGTTACTAGCCTCGCGTTTTCCGTTATTGATATTTTCTGTGCGGCTCGTTAATGAAGAACTCGCAGGATTAAAAAAGCCAGTGGAGATGTCGGTAACTGAATGATTGTTCTGCAAGCTCAGGATCGGTGTAAATATGATTTGATTGGCGGAATCGATCTTATACTCAATACGCATGTTTACCCGGTGATTGATATTGGCGCCTGTGGAACTGCTCGTTTGCGAATAATCCGGAATGCCATCTAAAACATACTGCCGATTCACGGATTCATTTGTGTTGTTATTAGTATTATTGTAGAAATAGCTTCCGGATACCATCAGTTTGGAACCCCAGTTATCGGCGTAATTAATTCCTGCTCCTGTAGTCCTGTTGATGCCGCTCTGCTGGCCCACTAAGAAATTCGAAGAGTTTCCTCCACCACCGCCTCCCGGCCTCCCGCCACCGCCACCTCCTCCACCGCGTTGTCCCTGACCGCCCTGACCACCGCGGTTTTGAGACGTACTTGTTACACCCAAAAGATCCTGCGACGCAAAATTCTGCTGGTTGGTATTATTAAAATTTCCAACGAACGAAATTTTCCTGTTTCCCTTCAGCAATGTGGTATTGCCCCCCGCCTGGTAACGACCATCGGTTCCATAACCGGAAAATACTCTTCCAAATTGGCCGTTGCGCATATTGGCCTTTGTAACGATGTTAATACTCTTTGTGGCCGATCCGTCATCGTAACCGGTAAATTGTGCCTGGTCGCTCAGTCGGTCGAAAATTTGAATTTTATCAACAATCTCTGCTGGCAGATTTCTTAACGCAGCAGTGGCATCATCTCCAAAAAGGTCACGCCCGTCGAGCGTTACCTTTTGTACATTTTCACCGTTTGCTTTTACCTGGCCGTCCTCAACCGTAATACCGGGCATTTTTTTCGCAAGATCCTCGATGGTTGCATCGGGGTTTACTTTAAACTCGGTGGCATTTATCTGGATGGTATCTCCTTTCTGTGTAGCAATGGGCGTTTTCGCGGTTATAGTAACACCTTCCAGCACCCCGGTATCTCGCATGAGTTCCAAAACTCCGAGATCAATTGGTGCTGAATCGAGGTTTACCGATCTTAAAAGGTTCTTATACCCTACATAACTCAGCGAGAACTTGTAAACACCTGCCACCAAACCTGAAAATATAAAATGACCCACCGAATCGGTAATCGAACTGCGGCTGAATAAAGTATCCGTTCCGCTTTTTAAAAAAATTGTAGCGCCGCGTATCCGTGAATGGGTTTCAAAATCGATAAGTGAACCCTTAATTGCGTTTTGTGTATAGGCCTGTATTGTAAAAATGAAGGTGACGAGGATCAGGAGTAATGATTTTATCATAAGGGGATTTAGACGATTAAATCGGAAATATCATTGCATAAAGGATATAATTACAGGTTCGAATTAACATTAATCCCAACCATCATGCACGTATGCGTCAATTAAAAATGGGTTTATTCGGAATCGACGTTGAAGCCTATTGGTCACAGTTCGATAGCCTGAAAGACAGGCTCACCGGCTATATCGGCATCGTAGAAAATAAATTCAAAACACATATTGCCAGCGTGGGAAACTTCGGCGTTGAGCATATTGCTTCCAGGATAAAAAGCTGGAATTTTTAGTAAGTATGGAGGGTTTTCAAATGTGTTGGCTTTCGTGATCTTTTTATTCTTTTTGTGCCTAAGTGATTCAAATCCCGCAAGTGCTTTTTGATCCACTAAGTCCCAAGAGATGCTGCAATGGGTGAAATGCTTTA
>JBDTMM010000271.1:0-4133 GCA_039934275.1 Flavitalea sp.
GAATTGTCGGAAAGAAATAAACCGATGATCTTATATCCCAGTAAAAATCCAAGAATAAAATTGAGGAACAATTCGCCGCTACTTGCAGGTTTACCCACAATGATCTTTGTATCCTCTGCAACCATTAGGCCCGCTCGCTCCTTGAGCTTAAGCTCACGAGTAAGCACATACGCAGCTGCAAGAAATGCAAATGCAACAAAAAATCCAAAGGAATTAATAAACCGGAGACCCGTCCACTCTATACCAAAAAGATCCCTGAAAGCATAGTAAAGGTTTGGATACATCAATAAATGGTTAAGTTCTATGAACAGTACTGGTCAAATGCCGAAATAAGGTTGTGTGCAATCATTTGCGCGGAACGTCCTTCAATCATATGTCTCTCAATTAAATGAACAAGCTGTCCATCCTTGAATAAAGCAATAGCGGGTGAAGACGGTGGATAAGGTAATAGATTCTGCCTGATCTCTCTAACGGCTTCAAGGTCGAAGCCTGCAAAGCTGGTAGTTAAATGATCTGGTGTTTTTCCACTGTTGGCAAGGGCCATCAACACACCCGGACGTGCAGTTCCTGCAGAACATCCACATACAGAATTGATCATCACCAGCGTTGTTCCGTCCTGCTTCAGCTGCGTATTAACTTCATCGGCGGTTAGTAATTCAGAAAACCCATTTTCTGTAAGCTCTTCCTTCATCGGGATCACTAATTCTTCGGGATACATATTCATTGTATTATATAGTTGAAGTAAATTTTTAAGATGGCAAAGCTACGTAAAATTTAACCAGGGGCAACCGGTTTGGCGACCGGCGTATTTGTCGGAGAATATAATACTACCTGCTATTATGTCGCTTTTTCTGCGGGGTTGAAAGTCAATATTTCCATATATACCCTCTGGTACATCGTTTGTCAATACCCTCACATTAAACGTATTTACAAATTTAAACTCCCATAACAATGACACAGTTAAGATTTAACAGCAGGCCCGAGGTAAAACGATACGACAGCTTTTTTAGCGACCTTTTAAATTTGCCAACCACCTGGCCAAATGTTGCAGGCAACCCCGAAGTAAATATCAGCGATTCACCAAATGCTTACCATCTCGAACTGAATGTTCCAGGCCGCAACAAGGAAGATTTCAAGATCAGTATTGAAAAGGACCTGTTGACGGTGAGCTTTGAAAAGAAAGAAGAAGTTAAAACTGAAGGAGTGAATACCATTCGCCGCGAGTTTTCTTTTAACACTTTTAAAAGAAGCTTTACTGTTGATGAAAGAATCGATACCTCAAACATTCAGGCGAAATACGATAATGGCATTCTGAAAATTGAATTGCCTAAAAAAGAACAAATTAAGGAGGAAGCAAAGCAAATTTCAATTAATTAATTATAACACCTTTAGTGACCTTTCAGATAGCTCTGTGACTTCGTGTTCCCCCCTTTGAACTAGATCACCAGGCTAATCCGTATAGTCGCGAAGAAAATTTACTGCGTATATACATGGTAGTAAGCTTATCCCGCCCGGCAATACCGAGGCGGGATATTTTTTAGCTTGAATGGGTTACCTTAGCGTAACATCAATTGAGCATGAAGAGAAAAATTCATTGTCTGCTGAGCAACCTTTTTATTTTATTTTTAATCCTTTCTGCATGCGGGGCTACCGCTCAGGTACCCGCTCATCCGGAGTCTCTGAATAAACCACCGCTTGATAGTATCTCGCATTTAATGGATACCGCACTGAGAATAAAAAATCTCAATCCTTTTTTTACCCTTCACGTGGATTCCGTACTTTCCTATCCGCTCGAGATAAATAAAAACGAAGCCGACTATTATTGGTTCCTTAGAAATTCCCCAATAGGTGTGCGCATTAATAAAGACAATGGCATGCTAACCGTGAAAGTGGAAAAATCGTATTTCTATTCCGGCAAATTAAAATACGATTTTGAATACAAGGTGGCTGTGGGTGTTCAAAGCCTCACCAATCCAAAGGAAAGGGTCGACACTTCACTCACCATCGTTTTTTACAATACCGATATCATTCCCTCGCGCGTAAAACCATCTGTAAGCGGAACGTTATACGTGGATGAAGGCGAAACGGTAAACTTTAAGGTGCAGTGCGAAAACGGAAGTTTTCCAATAGACAACATCACCTTCTTTTCAAATACTCCACTTATAAATTATTCGGTGATACGCGAATGCAACCAGGACTTTACCTGGTCTCCGGGATTTGATTTTGTAAAGTCAACGGATTCTGTCCGCGAAAAATTAGTGGTGCTGAGTTTTGTGGGTGCAAACCGTTTCATGCTTAAGGACACTGCGGTAGTACGAATAGTAGTAAAAGACGCGCTGAATTATCCACTCGCACTAGAAGAATACAATAAGCAGGTGAAAAATGTAACTACTTATGTGCTCCAGTTAAAATATACTTTCCTGCAGCTCGATAAAAATGTACGCGGCGTAAAAAACACGCGTACCACATTCGACATCACGGGTTCTACCACCGCATTAACGGGTAGTATATTATCGGGGTCTGCAAATGAGGCCACACAAAAAACAGGCAGAATATTACCAAGCGTAGGTGTATCGCTGGTGCCGGTGAAAGAAGCAGTTGCTCCGCCAAAAACATTCGACCAGAACCAGGCATCTCTCATCCGCTCGTCTATCAAGCGCCTCGAATACATGGTTCGTGATAATTCCGTCATCGGCGAACGCGACGCCAACATTGTTCCTAAAACAGAAAAATTAAAGGAGGAATTAAAGCAAATACAAATTCAACTGATCGACATTCCCATTGAGATCACTAACGCAATGACCGAAGAACAATTAAACCAATATTTTAATTCGCCGAAGGTTATTAAGAAGTATAGGGTAAAAAGATAAATATGCCCTCTGCGATCTTTGCACCTCCATCGATACCTTTGCGATACCTTATACGCAATAATAATAACGCAAAGAGATTACTTCACATATCCCAAAATTTTCAGCATACTCTGCGCACTCTGTTCCTTCGCATACACCCAGTCCACCAATTTTCCGTTTTTATCGTGTCCCACGATAATATGTTTTGGTGAAGGGATAAGGCAATGTTTTATTCCACCATAACCACTGATCTGGTCCTGGTAAGCACCGGTGTGAAAAAAGCCAACAACCAACGGCTCACCATTAGTAACCTTTGGCAGAAACACCTCGTTCACGTGTTCTTCGGAATCATAATAATCGTGACTGTCGCACGTAATGCCCCCGAGTACCACACGTTGGTACTCTTCGTTCCATTTATTCACGGGCAGCAAAAGAAACTTCTCTCCTATTCCCCATGTATCGGGCAAAGTGGTTATGAAAGACGAGTCGATCATATACCAGCACTCGCGGTCGTTCTGTATCTTTTCTCCTATTACACTAAAGATGTGCGCCATGCTTTCCCCCACGGTATAGCTTCCGAATTCGGTGAAGATGTTTGGCATCGGCACCTTGTTTTTCTTACAGGCCTTTTTAATATTTCCTACAATTTCATTGATCATGAATTGGTAATCATATTCAAATCCAAGAGAATGTTTTATTGGAAATCCACCACCGATATTTATCGAATCCAGTTCGGGGCATATCTTCTTTAGCTGGCAGTATAAATTGATGATCTTATTCAGTTCGCTCCAGTAATAAATATCATCCTTGATACCCTTGTTCAAAAAAATATGCAGCATTTTTAATTGAAAGCGATCTTCATTTCCTTCAATCTTGTCTACATAAAATTCAAGTATGTCGCGCGCACGAAATCCAAGCCTGGAAGTATAAAAGGGAAAGGTGGGTTCTTCTTCAGCTGCTACCCTTATCCCTAATTTGAATGGCGTTTTGATTGATTTTTTATATTGCAATAATTCTTCTGCATTGTCGAGAATGGGAATCACATTTTTAAAGCCGGTATTCAGCAAATTGGCGATACGGCTGGTGTACGACTTTTGTTTGTAGCCGTTACAGATCACGAATATGTCTTTCGTTATCTTTCTTTTTTCATATAATTTTTTAATGATCTCGATATCATATGCGTAAGATGTTTCGAGATGGATCTCGTGCTTCAGTGCTTCTTCTACAATAAAACTAAAGTGAGAACTTTTGGTACAATAGCAATAATTATAAGTACCCTCATAC
>JBDTMM010000272.1:0-4117 GCA_039934275.1 Flavitalea sp.
ATAAATGAGAAGATGGTATTGTTCTGGCACCATCATTTTTCGGTTCAGAAAGAAGAAGTGCCCGATGCAACAATGATCTATCGTCACCACAATTTACTAAGAACAAATGTACTCGGGAATGTAAGAGATCTCACAAAAGAGATCACTATTGATCCTGCGATGCTTTATCATTTAAATGGATACCTCAATTCAAAACTTGCACCCGATGAAAATTACGCGCGCGAGTTGCAGGAACTGTTTACCGTTGGAACCGGAATACATTCATTGTACACCGAAGACGATGTGATCGCGGCTGCGAGAGTGTTAACCGGATGGCGCGTGAACGACGATACCTGGACTGCATTTGTAGATGCGAACAACCACGACACCGGTAATAAATCATTTTCTTCATTTTATAACAATACCACCATCTCCGGAAGTACCGATGCCAAAACGGAGATAGATCATTTTATCAACATGATCTTTTCTACGGAAGAATCATCAAGATATTTCTGCAGAAAATTATACCGGTGGTTCGTGTACAGTAATATTGACGACAATGTGGAATCAACCGTTATCGGTCCGCTGGCGGAAATATTCCGAAATAATAATTTTGAAGTAAAACCTGTCCTTTTAGCACTATTTAAAAGCGAGCATTTTTTCGACCAGGCGAATATGGCTTGTTATATAAAAAGCCCTTATGATTTTATAATTGGAACGTTGAGAGAATTCAATGCACCATTTCCTGATTACACCGATTATCAAACCGGGTATCCATTATTTAATGCATTGTACCTGCAGGCGAAGGAAATGCAGCAGGATCTTTTTCAGCCGCCTGATGTATCGGGATGGGCCGCGTATCACCAGGAGCCTATGTTCTACGACCTGTGGGTAAATAGTAATTCACTGCCAAGGAGCGCAGGTTTTACCGACACAATGTTCGAACAGAACCTGGTTAATCTAAGGAATTTTGCAGCCTATTCTTCTAACCCTTCAGACCCCGACCAGTTGGTCAGCGACGTTACCAAATTATTGTTGCAGTACCCGCTATCGGACAATGCGAAAATTTATGTAAAGAATAAATATTTATTAAACAATACTTCAGATAATACCATCTGGACAAATGCGTGGAACGGCAATAATTATTCAGTGATCGATCCATCACTCAATTCGATGTTTAAATTCATCGCTAACCTGCCAGAGTTCCATTTGTGCTGATCCGAATAATATCCTATTAAAACCGCATACCATGAACAGACGTCATTTTTTTAAAACCACTGTGCCCGCGGCAGTTACATTGCCGGGATTATTAAATGGTTTTTCTTTCAGAGCGCAGGGTGCTACGGCCGATGATCCGTTAACTTCTTTAATTGCCACCGCAGCCTCAAACGATCACGTGCTGGTACTGGTGCAATTACAGGGAGGAAATGATGGGTTGAACATGGTGATTCCCCTCGATCAATATGCAAATTATTATAATGCCCGCACTAACGTTGCTATTCCACAGAGTAAGGTGCTTCGTTTGAATAATACCGATAAATCGGGTTTGCATCCGGCAATGACTGCCTTACAGAATATGTATAATGAAGGAAAGGTTTCCGTGGTGCAATCTGTTGGTTATGGCGAACAGAATTATTCTCATTTCAGGTCCACTGATATCTGGATGACGGGAGACTCATCGATGAACAGGTTCAATAAGGAAAACACAGGATGGATGGGCAGGTATCTCGAATCCGAATATCCGGGATATCCTGATATGTATCCTAGCCAGGATTCGCCTGATCCACTCGCAATACAGATCAGTTCTATGCCTTCTGTTGTGGTGCAGGGTCCTATTATGTCAATGGGGCTTTCCATCAGCGATCCTACAAAAGTGTATGAATTTGTAAATCCATTTACTGATTACCCGCTCACTTCGGTATCTGCCAATAAGGAACTCCGCTATATCAGGGTAATGGCAGAAAAAACAAAACAATATTCCGATATTATAAAGGCTGGCTACCTAAAAAGCAATACCATGGCCGCATACCCTGATAATAATGATCTTGCAGACCAGTTGAAAATTGTGGCAAGACTTATAAAAGGAGGATTAAAAACGCGCGTGTACACCGTAACTCTATCAGGATTTGATACGCACAAAAAACAGGTGAATGCAAGTGATACCACAACCGGCTCACACGCTACGCTGATGAAAGATGTTTCTTCGTCGATATCAGCTTTTCAAAAAGATCTCGAATTAATGGAACTTGATGACCGCGTTTTGGGTATGACATTTTCAGAATTCGGTAGAAGGATAAAATCGAATGCGAGTATGGGTACCGATCATGGTGCCGCGGCTCCACTATTATTATTTGGTAAGCACGTTAAAAATGGTGTTCTGGGTAATAGTCCTGAAATTCCTGCAGATGTAAAAACAAGCAACAATATTGCATTTCAATATGATTTCAGAAGTGTCTATGCCTCGGTATTGGAAAGATGGTTTTGCGTGAAGACACCATTGATCGATTCGTTATTACTGGATCACTATCAGTCGTTACCATTGATCGATGGTGCGCCCTGCGGATTATCGGATACTATTGATGATACTAATAACAAGTCTGAAAAACTGCTATTGAAAATGTGGCCAAATCCTTACAGCACTATTGGAACAATACAATTTTCCACCACCGGGGGATTTACAATGATTCAACAGTTAAATGCTATGGGCCAGGTAGTAAAGGTGATCACCAAACAGGATTATGCTGCCGGAACATATACCCTTAATGTTACGGATGATGGCCTTGCTTCGGGTCAATATTTTTTGAGGCTGCAAAACAAAGCCTATCAAAAAGCGATCGCCATTCTAAAGGCAAAATAATTTCGTTAATTTACCTAATACAATAGGAAGAAGTTGTATCAGGATTATGGGCAAAAGGCATTCCACCATCCAGGCAAAATTAATGCGTGTCATTATGCTAACAAGCGGGGCAGTATTGCTGATGGCCTGCGCTGCCTTCTTCACATTCGAATATATTACAGGTCATGAGGTGAAAAAACGCCAGTTGCGCACGCTCGGCGAAATCTTAGCCACTTCAAGTGTTGATGCACTCACCTTTAATAAACAGTCCAACGCTCAGGATCTTCTTAATACACTTCGTTCACAAGAAAATATAGTTGGCGCCTGTCTATACGATCCTGACGGAAATATTTTTGCAGTCTATCCCGTGAAATATTCTCCCCCTGCAAACCTTCCGGCAATTAACAGAAGTGAATATCATTTTAAAGAAGGCTTTCTCGAAGGATATCAACCTGTAATAGAACATGGCGAAACGATTGGTATGTTGTACCTCAGGTCCGACATGGAAGATGTTCATACTAAATTTATGTTATACGGCGGAATTGCGGTGGTGTCAATTTCGATTTCATTTATTACCGCATTCCTGTTTAAAAAATACTTTCAACATTCCATTACTGCACCCATTCTCGACCTTGCGCAAGCGGCAAGGACAGTCTCGGACAATAGGGATTACTCGGTACGAACGAAGAAAATAACCGAGGATGAAGTAGGCGACCTTACGGATGCATTTAATCACATGCTTATTGAGATTGAAAGGCAGAATGATGAAATTCACATACTCAATCATGACCTCGAACTGAAGGTGAAGGAAAGAACAAGTGAGCTGCAGCAGGCAAACTTCGTACTGCAACAACAAACCGAACTGGTAGGAAATATTATCGACTCATCGGTTGATCTTATTGCAGTGTTTGATTCGGAATTGAGATACCGGGTGCTTAATAAAGAATCTGAAAAAATTTATGGTAACAATGCAAACCTGATTGGTAAAATAGTGTATGAAGTTTTTCCAAACGTAAAAACATCGGGAATGCTGGACGCGCTTCAGAAGGCCTTCCTCGGTGAAACCTTAAAGATTGCACACTACAAGTCAGGCATAACCAACCGGTTTTACGAACACTTTTATATCCCAATAAAAGATAAGGACAATAAAGTGTACCTCGTGCTCACTGTTGCGCACGACATTACCGACATTATGGAGGTTAACGAAAAATTGCAGCAGGTTAACCGCGAACTTGCAAAATCGAATGAAGAGCTGGAACAGTTTGCCTACATCGCATCACACGATCTGCAGGAACCCCTGAG
>JBDTMM010000273.1:0-4101 GCA_039934275.1 Flavitalea sp.
TAAAGCATGCGGTGGCACCTCAGGTATTGCACCAGTTTGGTATGTATTTCGAAAACAAATGGTACAAACTGACTGCTAAATCAAACATCTATACCAGTGATCCGATAGGGATTCTCGATGTAACCATTCTTTCAGATAATATCCTTGACAAAATATTGGGGATCGCCGATCAAAGGACGGACAAGAGAATAGATTTTGTAGGGGGAATCCGCGGTCTTGGGGAACTTGAAAAAAGAGTAAATAGTGGTGAAATGGCAGTGGCTTTCAGTCTTCACCCGGTAAGCATCGAGCAGTTATTCAATATTGCCGACAGCGGCGAAGTAATGCCACCAAAAAGTACCTGGTTCGAACCAAAATTGCGCGACGGTCTGATTACGCATCTTGTTGGGGAAAATTAAATTTGAATAATACCTATACAATCTGGATTATGAAGCTATTTGTTCTGACTTTTTTGTTTTTGTTATCTATCTGCACCAAAGTTTCTGCACAGGACGATCCTTCAAAAACCGCAAAAGCGTTTATACAACAGGGGGATTATAATAATGCGCTCGTAGTGTTAAATAGGGCAATCCAAAATGATAAAAATAATGTGGAGCTGCGCAATGACCTTGCATTCACTTATTATCTCCAAAGGGATTTTGTAAAAGCAATGGCAACCGGGAAAGAACTGGTTGACGGCAAAGATGGAGACGTTCAGAGTTACCAGATATTGGGAATGGTGTATAAAGCCATTGAGAACCGGGGAGAAGCGGAAAATTTATACCGGTCGGCGCTGAAGAAATTTCCGGAAAGTGGCGTGCTTTACAATGAGTATGGTGAACTGATAGCGTCGGGAAATAATCAAAAGGATGCCATCAAACTTTGGCAAAAAGGAATTCAGCTGGATGCCAATTATTCAGGCAATTATTACAATGCTGCGAAGTATTACCTGGAATCGACCGACAGAGTGTGGGGACTGATATATGGGGAAATATTTATAAACCTTGAAAGTTACAGCAAGCGCACACCCGAGATAAAATCACTGCTACTCGAAGGTTATAAAAAATTATTTGCAGAAACGGACATGACCAAAAACCAGGACGTAAAAAACGATTTTGTAAGGCAGTATCTCATTACAATGAAAAACCAGTCGCCGGTTGTTTCAGCAGGAATTACTCCTGATGCCTTAACGGCCCTGCGTACAAGATTTGTGCTGGAGTGGTTCAGTAAACCCGGCACTCCGATACCTTTTCGTTTGTTCGATTACCAGAAACAACTTGCCAGGGAAGGGATATTCGATGCATATAATCAGTGGATCTTCGGCGCAGCCAGCGACCTCACGGCCTTTCAACAATGGACCGCAACCCACAGCGATGAATACAGTCGCTTCAACACATTTCAGAAAAACAGGGTTTTCAAACTTCCGCAG
Organism: Flavitalea sp.; assembly: GCA_039934275.1. Taxonomy (GTDB): domain Bacteria; phylum Bacteroidota; class Bacteroidia; order Chitinophagales; family Chitinophagaceae; genus Flavitalea. Next base: position 1,409 of record JBDTMM010000273.1, read on the forward strand.
GGACAGTATTACCAGTCCACTAAGTAATTCAGATTATTTTCTCTAATTTAAAGGCAATCATAATGATTGCACCTTATGACGGAGCCGAAACGTTTATTCGATTGCCTGGACTTCATCCTTTCCAAAGGGGAAGGAGCGAACCTGCTCGCATCCAAAGAAAATGGCCAATGGAAAACGATTAGTGTTACCGAGGTAAAAAATACGGTCGATCAATTATCAGCCGGATTTATTAAAGCAGGTATCGGTTATGGCGATGGTACTGCCGAGGGCCGCGACAAAGTGGCGATCATCTGCAAAAACCGGCCCGAATGGTTAATGATTGATCTGGCGGTGCAGCAATGTGGTGCAGTGCTGGTTCCGGTTTACCCTACAATACATATCAATGAACTCGAATTTGTTTTTAATGATGCGGCAGTAAAAGTAGTGATTGTAAATAACCAGGAAAGTTTTGAAAAAGTATCTTCTATCCGATCGCGCGTTCCATCGATAAGGGAAATATATTCTTTTGAAAAAACCGCAGGTGCACTTTCATGGAAAGAGTTGATGACCGATGATACCGATGCGCTAAATAGGGTAAAAGAAATCTCTGCAAAAATAAACCCGTCCGATCTCGCCACTATTATTTATACGTCCGGTACAACAGGAACACCAAAAGGGGTGATGCTTTCTCACGATAATATTATGAGTAACGTGATTGCCTGTGTTCCCTGTTTGCCTGTTACTAAATTAACTGTATTGAGTTTTCTGCCGCTCAACCATATTTACGAGCGGATGATGTGTTACTTCTATTTCTATAAAAACGCAACGATCTATTTTGCCGAAAGTATGGATACCATTGCCGACAATTTAAAGGAAGTAAAACCAAATATATTCACCACGGTTCCGAGACTGCTTGAAAAAGTATATGACCGCATAATGGCAAGGGGCGCGGATCTCAAAGGAATGAAAAAGAAATTGTTCTTCTGGGCGCATGACCTGGCATCAAAATACGAGATCAACAAAAACCAGGGGACGTGGTATAATTTTCAATTAAAGCTGGCAAATAAATTAATATTTTGCAAGTGGCGCGAAGCGCTGGGTAACAACCTGCTGTGCATAGTTTCCGGTGGGGCAGCGTGCCAGGTAAGGCTGATAAGAATCTTTACCGCCGCAGGAATTCCCGTACTCGAAGGCTACGGATTAACAGAAACGTCTCCGGTAATAAGCGTGAACAGGTTTGAAGAATCCGGACGGGCCCTTGGTACTGTTGGTCCCTGCATTGATAAGGTAGAAGTGAAAATTGCTGAGGATGGCGAAATAATGTGCAAGGGACCAAACATTATGCTGGGATATTACAAACGCCCCGACCTTACCAGCGAAGTAATAACTGATGGATGGTTTCATACAGGAGACATCGGGTTGCTAACGGATCAGCAATTTTTAAAGATTACCGACCGCAAAAAAGAAATGTTCAAAACCAGCGGAGGAAAGTATGTTGCACCGCTGCCGATTGAAAATAAATTAAAGGAATCACCATTGATAGAACAGGTAATGGTGGTTGGCGCAGACAAAAAATTCGTGGGAGCCCTGATCGTTCCTTCATTTCCCAATCTTTACGAGTGGGCAAGGACCAACGACATTAAGGTCACCTCCAATGAAGAGCTGATAAGCAATTTTAAAGTGCTTACCCTGTATAAAGAGCTTGTTGAAAGTTTCAACAAGTTTTTCAATCATGTTGAACAGGTTAAAAAAATACAATTGCTCGCGCACGAATGGACCATCGATGGCGGAGAGATGACCCCTAAATTAAGTCTCAAAAGAAAGGTAGTAATGGAAAAGAATAAGCAGGCCATTGAAAGGATATACCAATGATACCCAACCTATTTTGTTATCTTGCTAACAAAATCTGGCAGATATGCTGAAATCAATGACAGGCTTTGGTAGAGCGGAACAGGCAGTGGGTGATAAAACGTTTCTTGTTGATATTAAATCCCTGAACGGTAAGCAATTTGAGCTGAATCTTAAAATGCCCGCCTTCTTAAAACCTTTCGAGTTCGACATCCGAAACATTCTTTCAAAAAATCTTAATCGCGGTTCGATTGATTGTTCTATTAACCTTAAGGAAACTGGAAACTCAAAGCCCGTAAGTATTAATATCAATCTTGCTAAGGCCTATTATCAACCTATTGCAGAACTTTCCAGGGAACTGAATCTCGACTCCACGCATATATTAAGCACCATTTTAAAACTTCCCGAAGTGATTACGCCTACCGGTGATACGCTTACGGATGAAGAATGGGTTGCCTTTCAGAAAGTAATGGAAAAAGCCATTCAGAACCTAAACAACCACAGGGAAGAAGAAGGAAAGTCGTTACAAGCCGACCTGGAACTGAGGATCACAAATATCCTCAAACAGCAGGAAGAGGTAAACAAACTGGAGCCTCATAGAAAAAGCCGCCTGAAAGATGGCCTTATCAAAATTCTCGAAGACAACCTGGGAAAAGAGAATTACGACTCGAACAGGCTGGAACAGGAAATTATTTATTATATCGAAAAAATAGACCTAAGTGAAGAACAGGTGCGGCTGAAGAATCACTGCAATTATTTCATGACCATCATTGCCGAACCCGAAGACGGCAAAGGAAAAAAATTATCTTTCATATTGCAGGAGATCGGGAGGGAAATAAATACGACTGGCGCAAAAGCATACGATT
>JBDTMM010000274.1:0-4086 GCA_039934275.1 Flavitalea sp.
CCAATCCAATTTTGGCCCTACCCACCTGTAACATCGTACCCACCAACCCCCTTACCATCCCTCTCAAAAATCTATTGGCCCTCACCCGATACTGAAAATAACCATCCTTTTCCTCCCATCCACTTTCCATGATCCTGCACTCAAAAGTCTTTACCTGCGAGTTTCTCTTGGCAAAACTCCTGAAGTCGGTATATTCTAAAACCACTGCCGCCGCCTCCTGCATTAATGCTATATCAACAACATAAGGAAAATAATAAGCCCTGTCCGTAATGAACGGATCTTTTTTCCTGTAAACCATGTACCTGTACTGCCTCCACACCGCATCGAACCTGCAATGGCTCCCATCCCGCATTTTGTAAATGCCCCTAACCGCAATCCGCCCGGGTAATAATGCGTTCAAATTATAAACTGACCCCGCAAGCACTTCTCCTTCAAAATCAAAATGAAAAAAATTCTGTAGCGCATGCACACCGGTATCCGTTCTGGAAGATCCCGTTAATACGATGTCTATTTTGAGATAGGTGCGAAGCGCCTGCTCTACCTCCGACTGTATAGTAATCGCGTTCTGCTGGATCTGAAAACCCGCATATCCGGTACCCATATAACTGACATCAAGAAAATACCGGCTCATAATCGGGGTATGACCAGCCTTATGGTATCAGAAACCGGCGCGGATTTATCAATGTATATGATTAGTTTCCCCTCTATCGTATTTTCACTGCTATATCTCGTGACCAGCACTGACGATAAATTTGTAAGACCCCGCTCCACTGCCGTATCGGCCTTCTGGTTCGCGACAGTATCCGTTTTGTTCATGGACACTATTAGCTGACTATCATCATTCGTTACTTTCTTCTTATTCTCCACGATTATCTGCCTGTTCATCGAATCCCAATAATTCGCCTTCTCCAGATAACTGGCCTTTGATACGGCCTGGATACTGTCCCTTTCCCTTGCTTTAACCTGCTGGCTCAGCTTAGCCACACTATCGGTTATCCTTTGCTCCGCCATTTCCGTTGCCAGGCTATCCTTAGCCCTTTTCTTTTGGGCAAGTGCCTCCTTTATTAGCGCACTATCCTTATTCTTTATTTTTACCGCTTTCGTGTTAACCTTCTTTACACCTTTCACCAAACTGGTATCCCTTGCCTTAACAACATTTGAATCTGGTTTGCTAATGACAACTGCTGGCATTGGACTTGGGTATAACACAGCCGTATCATTCACCACCCCGGCCATTAGTTCAGAATAGGTGTCTGACTTCCGATCTGAATAGTTGGTGCTTTTATTCTTTGGCATCATAGCAATGGGTTTGGTGAACTCCATCGTCTGCAGATCGAACAGCTCCCACTGTCCATACATTTTTTTGAGCTCATATCCCCTGTCCCTGCTGTATATCTTTACCTGGAACTGCTGTTCGGGTTCCTTATTCTGCGGAAAGCCGATAACCATGGTATAGGTGGTATCCTGCATTTTCGAAAGTATCAGGTGACCGTAGGCGGAAGAGCTAAAACTTTTGTCGCCCATTCTTACATAAAACGGCTCCCTCGAGGTATCCTGGATAAAAACAAAATATAATTGCTGGCCAAAACCAAGGAAAGCCGAAAATACCAGCAGACCTGACAAAAGAAACCTCTTCATGGACTCGTGTTGTTGAGAAAACAAAAATACTTATTTGCCACTGTCAACAGCCACTTATCCTTTTTTCCGGAAATTAAAAGTCACCAAACTTATCTTTGAACCCTTAAATTTTTCAAATGAAGTATTTGTTTTTATTGCTTTCCGCCTTTGCTACCCACATGAACATTTTTTCGCAGGAAGAAGCTGCGACCGATACCGCCTGGAAAAACCAGTATCGCGAAACCTCCACAAAAATCAACGACCTTGTACACACCAAACTTGTGGTGAAATTCGATTATGCCAAATCCCAAATGCCCGGCAAAGCCTGGATCACGCTAACGCCACATTTCTACCCTACCGATTCACTAACCCTCGATGCAAAGGGAATGGATATTATAAACATCTCCATGGTGAAAGGCTCCACCAACGAAAGTCTTAAATACGAATACGACAGTCTTCAACTGCACATTCATCTCGGCAAAACCTATCGCAGAAATGAGAAATACACCATTTACATTGATTATTTATCCAAACCAAACGATATTAAAGTAAAAGGCAGCGCGGCGATCACCGACGCAAAAGGTTTGTATTTTATAAACCCTACTGGCGAAGACAAAGAGAAGCCAACGCAGATATGGACACAGGGCGAAACCGAAGCAAATTCTGTTTGGTTTCCTACTATCGACAAACCCAACCAGAAAACTACCGAAGAAATTACCATGACGGTTCCCGCAAAATATGTAACACTGTCGAACGGGAAACTGGTTTCGCAAACTAAAAATGCAGACGGAACACGTACCGATTACTGGAAAATGGACCTTCCTCACGCGCCGTATTTATTTTTTATGGGCGTAGGTGATTATGCTGTTATAAAAGATTCCTACAAGGGAAAAGAAGTAAGCTACTATGTTGAAAAACCATACGCTTCCGTAGCAAGAAAAATATTCGGGAATACTCCCGAAATGATCGCTTTTTATTCAACGATTTTAGGAGTTGAATACCCCTGGAATAAATACTCACAAATCGTGGGACGTGATTACGTAAGTGGCGCAATGGAAAATACCACTGCAACACTGCACCAGGAAAGTGCACAGCAGGATGCACGCGAATTAAAGGATGATAATACCTGGGAAGGAACTATTGCACACGAATTATTTCACCAGTGGTTCGGCGACCTGGTTACCGCAGAAAGCTGGAGCAACCTCACTGTTAACGAATCTTTTGCCAATTACAGCCAGGTGCTATGGAAGGAACATAAATTCGGAAAAGATTTTGGCGACGAAGAAAATTTAACCGACATGAATGGTTACCTGCAAAGCCATAGCGACAATAAAAACCTCGTTCGTTTTTATTATAACGATAAAGAAGCAGTATTCGACGCAGTGAGTTATAATAAGGGCGGCCGTATACTTCACATGCTCAGAAATTATGTTGGCGACAGCGCATTTTTTAGATCGCTGAACAATTATCTCACCACGAATAAATTTAAAACCGGTGAAGCACAACAATTAAGACTTGCGTTTGAAGAGGTAACCGGCAAGGACCTGAACTGGTACTGGAACCAATGGTATTATGGCAGCGGTCATCCGAAATTAACTATCGATTATGTGTATGATGATAATGCAAAAAAAGTGCAGGTGATTGTAAAACAAACACAGGGAGAAAAAATATTTCGGTTACCCATTGCCGTTGATATTTATACCGGGGCCAATAAAATAAGACATAATGTTTGGCTGGAAAACGCAATCGACACACTCTCCTTTTCATACACTTCAAAACCTGATCTTGTAAATGTAGATGGCGATAAAATCCTTCTTGTTGAAAAAACGGATAATAAAACCCTCGACAATTATATCCATCAATATAAATATGCAGGGAAATATATGGACAGAAGGGAAGCAATAGAATTTGCTTCTAAATCTGCTGATCCAAAAGCGCTTGATCTTTTGAAAACGGCGATGAATGATAAATTCTACCTGTTAAGAATTTATACGCTGAACAAACTAAACATGAAAGATGAAAATGTTCGCAAACAGGTGGAACCAATACTCGTGGATATTGCATCGAATGATGAAAAGTCGCTGGTAAAAGCAAGTGCCATCATGCTGCTTGCTTCTTATGGAAATGAAAAATACAATAGTGTTTTCCTGAAAAATGTAAACGATTCTTCTTACTCTGTTTCAGGAGCATCACTTGAGGCATTGATGGGAATAGACAGCAGCCTTGCAGTTGAAATGGCAAAGAAATTCAGCAATCAGCCTGTAAAAGGAAAACTTGTTGAATCCGTTACAAAAATCTTAATGAGATCGGGCGATGAGAAAGGTTTTGATCAGATTGTAACAACGTTCAGCAAGATGGCGGTAGGGCAGGCGAAATTCAATCTGTTGGCTCCATTGAGCGAAATGGTTGGAAAAATAAATGATACTGAAAAAGTAAAGAAGGGAGTAACCCTGATCACAGAATTCCGCG
>JBDTMM010000275.1:0-4085 GCA_039934275.1 Flavitalea sp.
TCCGGAGTTACCAAAAAAATAAACTCCAAATGACATGATTCAATAATAGTATGGTATTCTTTTTCAAATTCATACATAGGCAGATCAGGAAGAATCAATCCATCAATACCTGCCTCCTGTGCATCCTTGCAAAATTTCTCGAAACCATATTGTATCACTGGATTCATATACCCCATCAAAATAACGGGCACCTGTATCCGATCACGCATTTTTTTTACATCAGCAAACAGTTTGTTGATCGTCATTCCCATCGAAAGCGATTTCGCGCCGCTTTCCTGGATAACAGGACCATCTGCAAGCGGATCGCTGTAGGGTATTCCCAATTCAATCATGTCCGCGCCACTTTCCTGCAATACTTCCATAACCTCCATCGTGCTATCAGCTGAAGGGTATCCTGCGGTGCAATACACATTTAATATCCGTGCAGGTTTTCTTATAAATAATTCATCAATCCTGTTGGCCATCGGTTATTCTTTATTTTGTTCCATCGCTTCCATGTATGCAGCAAGATCCTTATCCCCCCTTCCACTCAGGCAAACCACCACATTTTCATTCTTTTTACAATTCAGTGTATCAAGTATCGAAAAAGCATGTGCACTTTCAAGCGCCGGTATTATTCCTTCGAGCCTTGCAATTTCGAATGACGATTGAAGCGCCTGCCTATCGGTAGCGCTTAAAAATATGGCGCGCCCCGATTCAAAAAGATTTGCGTGCATTGGTCCTATGCCGGGATAGTCCAGGCCTGCTGAAATGCTGTGCGGTTCAATAACCTGCCCGTCGGGGGTTTGCATCACCAAACTCATACTTCCATGTAAAATTCCTGCTTTTCCCAATTGGGTAGTTGCTGCTGAGAAACCAGTATCTACTCCAAGTCCCGCGGCCTCGACAGCTACAAGCTTTACGGATTCTTCCTCAATAAAATGATAAAACGCACCTGCAGCATTGCTTCCTCCACCCACACAGGCCACCACGTACTGTGGTAATTCGGATCCGGTTTTTTCTTTCAGCTGCCATCTCATTTCTTCACTAATCACACTCTGAAACCTTGCTACCATATCAGGATACGGATGCGGCCCAACTACGCTTCCAATTATATAGTGGGTATCAACAGGATTATTGATCCAGTCCCTGATGGCCTCGTTGGTTGCGTCTTTTAAAGTCTTACTACCACTTCTTGCGGGCACAACTTTTGCGCCAAGCATTTTCATCCGCGCAACATTTGGCGCCTGTCTCTCCATGTCTTTTTCACCCATGTACACAATACATTGGATATTTTTCAATGCACAAACTGTTGCGGTAGCAACCCCATGCTGCCCCGCTCCCGTTTCAGCAATTATTCGAGTTTTACCCAGCCGGAGCGCGAGTAAAATTTGTCCGATAGTGTTATTAATTTTATGCGCGCCGGTATGGCAAAGATCCTCGCGTTTGAGATAAATATTGGTGTTGTGTTTTTTACTTAATCTCTCCGCATAATACAATGGCGTTGGCCGGCCAACATAATCCTGCAATAATGCACGGTATTCTTTTTGAAAAGAAGGCTCATACATAATATCAAGATATTTCGACCTTAGTTCTTCCACATTGCGGTGCAGCATTTCGGGAATGTATGCACCACCGAATTTTCCGTAATAACCCCTCTCATTAGGTCCTTTCAATATTTTTGCCGCCATGATTGTTATATTTACTTATTCAGGTCCGCGATAAATGATTTAACCATATCCATTTGTTTTATACCCGGCGACGATTCGAATTTACTATTGATATCAATCGCAAACATTCCCTTGCCCACGGGTTCATTTTGAAATTCAATTAATTCCTTCGTGTCTTCCGGTTGTATACCGCCGCTAAGAAAAAAAGGTTTTCCTATAATACGTCCTTTTAATAAATTCCAGTCGAATTTTTTTCCCGTTCCGCCATAACCCACACCCATAGTATCAAACATGAACATATCGCACATATCTATATAAGGTTTGACCATCCAATCAATGGAATCGTTATCGCTCAGCCGGAAAGCTTTTATAACCGAAACATAATTGGCAATTTTCTCGCAATATTTTGGCGATTCGTCGCCGTGGAGTTGTACCATTTGCAAACGGCATTCATCCACCATGTGCAATACTTCTTCCACCGATGCATTTACGAACACACCAACCTTATTAATAGTATTCACTTTTTTTATCTGCTCAGAAGTGATCTGGCGGAATACATATCGCGGTGATTTAGGATAAAAAATAAACCCCGCAAATGTTGCCCCTATTTCAGGCAATTCTTCTACCTGGTCAATCTGCGTCATTCCACAAACTTTTATTCTCATAGCACTTCCATCGTCAGCCATTGGCTGACACCGATTTTAGATCGTTTACAAATGAGGCAAAAGCAATCGCGGGATCGTGTTCCTTCATGAACCTCTCTCCTATTAAAAACCCATTGAAACCCGATTTTTTCAGCAGGCCAATCGTATTTCGGTCGCTAATTCCGCTTTCGGATATTTTCATTTTATCCGAAGGTATTTTTTTAGATAGTCGCAGCGACGTATTAATATCTACATTAAAACTTTTTAGGTCGCGGTTATTCACTCCAATAATATCGCAATCTTTGGAAATATGTGCGAGCTCCTGTTCGTTATGAATTTCCAGCAATACTTCCAAACCCAGGCACTTTGCAAAAGATGCAAGGCGTTTTACTTCTTCGGGGCGCAGGCAGGCCGCAATTAATAATATAACATCCGCACCTATCGACTTTGCTTCTACAATTTGGTATTCATCGATAATAAAATCCTTTCTTAAAATCGGGATCTCATTTATGCGTGCCTCTATCAGGTCATCATTTGAACCACCGAAAAAGTGGGTATCCGTTAATACCGAAATCGCAGCGGCACCATTGGCCGCATAGGCACAGGTAACCGTCATCACATTGGCAACAGCATTTATCACTCCTTTAGAGGGCGACTGTCTTTTAAACTCTGCAATAATACCCGTTGTGGTTCCACTTTTTAAAATATTATAAAGAGACAACCCAGTTCGCGAAAAAAATTCGCTGCGTTCCAGCTCCTGCATGGGAGTGGTCATTCTTTTCTGGGTTACCTCCAGACGCTTGTGTTGTATGATTTTTTCCAGGACGTTCACTGCAACGAAATTAATTTTTGTAAACTTAATGCTGCTCTTCCACTTTCAAGGCTTTCCACGGCTGCCTGATAGGCATCACCATAAGTAGTATATTTACCCGTACAATGCAGCCCCATGGCGGCATTTGCGAGCACCACGGCATTCTGGGCCCAGGTGCCTTTTCCCTGTAATATCTTCCTGAATATCTTTCCCGATTCCTCTACCGAATTTCCCCCATGGATATCTTCTGCATGTACAAGTCTTTTTCCCAATTGTTCGGGCGTCATTACCCTTTCCCCCGCCGCTGTGATTACCTTGGTATCGTTTGTAAGGCTGATTTCATCGTATCCATCCAAACCATGAATAATAGTAAAGGCCTTGCCGGTTTGCTGTAATAAGTAATTATACATTCTCGCCATTTCTAAATTAAATACCCCGATCAACTGGTACGCCGGCGACGCCGGGTTTACCAACGGACCGAGCATGTTAAAGAAAGTACGTATCGCGAGATTTTTTCTTATTGGCCCAACCGTTTTTAATGCAGGATGAAATATCGGCGCGTGTAAAAAACAAATATTCGCTTCTTCAATCTCCTTCTTTAATAATCCATTATCTGTTTTAAACTTATAGCCCATCTGTTCCATCAAATTCGATGCACCACTAATAGATGTTGCCCCATAATTTCCGTGTTTTGCCACCTTCTGGCCAGTTCCGGCTACAATGAAACAGGATAGCGTGGATATGTTAAAAGTATTTTTACCGTCGCCACCGGTTCCAACGATGTCGATTACTGAATGTCCATTGAGATCCACGCGCAGGCAAAGGTCAAGCAAGGCATCACGAAATCCTTCAAGTTCAGCAATAGTTATACTGCGCATAAGGAATACCGTTATAAAAGATGCGATCTCCGATTCATTGTAAGCGCCTTTGGAAATATTAACAAGTACTTCCTTTGCTTTGGAACGGTCAAGTGTTTTGTGT
>JBDTMM010000276.1:0-4036 GCA_039934275.1 Flavitalea sp.
GCGCTGGGCATAATCAGCCGCAACGAGGCGTTGAACCAGCGATACAGAAACCGTCTGATTCTATAATGATGTCGCGGATGTTAACAAGCGCTTCGGGTTTTTCAATTTTTGCAATGATCTTCGTTTTACTCTTTTTATCGGTCAGTTTACTTCTTAAAATAACGATATCCTTCACATGTCTTACAAATGAAAGCGCTACCCAATCTAGCTTTTGCTCAATGATAAAATCGAGGTCTACCAGATCTTTTTCAGTAAGTGCGGGTAGTGAAATTTTGGTATCGGGTAAATTGATTCCTTTTTTGGAAGAAATAATTCCACCCATAGTAACTTCCACTTTTACGTCGTGGTTTTTTTCGATCCTTATAACCTTGACTTCCATTTTACCGTCATCGATCATTATGGTATTGCCCACTTTTACATCGGCATGGAGGTTTGGATAAGAAACATAAATGCGTTCAATATTTCCCACCACTTTTTCATTGGTGAAAGTGAGTATGTCGCCCGGAAAAACTTCCAGTGCATTATTTTCAATTTCTCCCACTCTTAGTTTCGGTCCCTGTAAATCGCCGAGTATGGAAATATTATAGGGCTCGGTGTTATTGATGGTTCTGATGTGGTCGATTATTTTAGCTTTGTCTTCATGGCCTCCGTGTGAAAAATTCAAACGGAAAACGTTTACGCCGGCTTTTACAAGTGCAAGTAACTGGTCGTATGAGTCGCAGGCGGGGCCTACAGTTGCAACAATTTTTGTTCTGTGCGAAGTATGTTCAATACCTGCTTCTTTATCCATTGTTTCGTGCAGGTACTTCTTGATGTTCTTGGTCATGATTTATTTTTTGCTTTCTCTCTGTTTGCCATCAGCGAGGAATATTAGCTTGCAAGGATCTTGACGATCTTGAGCCATTCGCTGTTTATTTTTTGTTTTGCCTTCACTGCTTTTTCAAGCGGTGTATAGTGCATTTTATTATTCAAAATTCCCACCATAACGTTGTGCCTACCCTCCATCAAACATTCCACCGCTGCGTAACCCATTCTGCTGGCGATAACCCTATCGAGGCAGGAGGGTGATCCTCCTCTCTGGATATGCCCCAGTATGCAAACGCGAATATCGGAATTTGGAAGCCTGTTTGAAATTATTTTGCTAACTTCATAAGCTCCTCCAAATTCATCGCCTTCGGCAACCACCACGAGATTTACTAGTTTTTTTCGTTTTTCTTTTTCCTGTAGTGACTTCACCAATTCTTCTACGTCCGTTTTTCTTTCAGGGATCAGAATGCTTTCCGCACCCGTGGCAATGCCGCTGTGCAGTGCAATATAACCAGCGTCGCGGCCCATTACTTCAATTATAAATAAGCGGTCGTGTGCATCCGCTGTGTCGCGAATTTTATCAATTGCCTCCACCGCAGTGTTCACTGCAGTGTCGAAACCTATGGTGAAGTCGGTACCGGCAATATCTTTATCAATCGTACCGGGTAAACCGATACAGGGTATATCGAATTCGCGGCTGAAAATATCGGCACCTTTAAAGGACCCATCACCTCCGATAATTACCAGTCCGTTGATGCCGAGCTGCTTCAAATTTTCGTATGCTTTTTTTCTACCTTCGGAAAAGAAAAACTCCTTACATCTTGCTGTTTTAAGAATGGTTCCTCCTCGCTGAATGATATTTGCAACACTTCGCGAATGAAGGGGTACAATGTCATTGTCTATCATGCCTGCATAACCGCGCATAATTCCATAAGCTTCAAATCCATTATAAATAGCAGTTCTGACAACAGCACGAGTAGCGGCATTCATTCCCGGGGAGTCTCCACCTGAAGTCATCACCCCAATCTTAGTAACCTTTTTTGCCATGTATCAAAAACAATTGGATATTTTGAATATTCTTTAATCTTAGGCAATAATCGTAGATAAATCGTTAGCAATTAAAGAAATAAAGCATAAAAGTAAGGTTTTGTTTTGATAAGCAGGAAGTATCCCTTAGTCCCTACATTTGTAAACTTACAGATATAAATTCTTACTGATGATTAAAAGTGGGTTGTGTGTACTCCTGTGTTCTTTCACCTGTTCAATACTCTTTTCCCAAATGCAATACCCAGCAACAGCAAAGGTTAAACAGACCGATGAATATCATGGTGTGAAGATTGAAGATCCGTACCGGTGGCTCGAGGACGACAACAGTGCGGAAACCAAAAAGTGGGTGGAACTGGAAAATGCCGTCACCAATACCTACCTCGAAAAAATTCCTTATCGCCAAAAGATTAAAGCAAAAATAATTTCACTTTATAATTACACCCGATATGCTGAGCCTTTCCGGAACAAGGAATACTTTTATTATTATAAAAATAATGGTCTCCAGAATCAACCGGTCCTATACAGAACAAAAGGGTTAAAAGGGGAAGAGGAACTGGTGTTAGATCCGAATACGCTTTCAACAGACGGTACCACCCAGCTGAAAGATTTCATGGTATCGAAAAATGGACAATATGCCGCGTACAGCGTTTCCTGCGGAGGATCCGATTGGGAAACCTATCACGTAAAAGATCTTAAAACAATGAAGGACTATCCAGATTCGATACAGTGGACAAAATTATCAACCGCCGCCTGGCAGGGAAATGGCTTTTATTATAGCAGGTACCCTGCACCAAAGGAAGGGCAGGAACTTTCCAATGAAAATTCGAATCACCAGGTATGGTTTCACAAAATAAGAACAGCGCAGGACGAGGATAAATTGATTTTTGAAGACAAGGCACACCTACAGCAATTTAATTATGCTTCTACAAGTGAGGATGAAAAATACCTGTTTCTATCCACCTTCGACAGAGGAAATGGATTTTTAGGAAATGGATTGTGGTATATGGATAGATCCGATAAAGAAAAAAAAATTAAACCGATTGTTGAAGAAGCCGGCAATTTTATTTATACCATGATTGAAGAAGTAGACGGAAAATTTTTAATTCTTACTAATGATGATGCCGCAAATAACAGAGTAATACAGATTGATCCGCTAAAACCTTCACGTGAGAGCTGGAAAACGATAGTTAAGGAAAATAATTATGCATTAACCACGGCAGATGTAGCGGGTGGTAGATTATTTTTGAAATACCTGAAAAATGCCACATCAAGAGTATTTGAATATACATTGTTGGGAAAAAAAATAAGGGAAATAAAATTACCGGGGCTCGGCGAAGCAACAGGTTTTACGGGTTTAAAGGAAGATAAGTTTGTATTTTTCAGCTTCACCTCCTTCAGTTTTCCAACGACCATTTACCGTTATGAAATCGCCAGCGGAAAAACTATTTTGTTCCGGAAACCAAAAGTTGCCTTCAATACATCGGATTATATTACAGAACAGGTTTTTTATAAAAGCAAAGACGGCACTTCGGTACCAATGTTCCTGGTGCACAAAAAATCAGTTGTCAGCGATGGAAATAATCCTACACTATTATACGGTTATGGTGGATTTAACGTGTCCATCATCCCGACATTTTCCATTGGGTTGATTCCGTGGCTGGAGCAGGGCGGAATTTATGCGCTCGCAAATATCAGAGGTGGGGGAGAATATGGAGAAAAATGGCACGAAGCCGGAATGCTATTAAATAAACAAAATGTATTTGATGATTTTACTTACGCTGCCGAATACCTGATCGATAAAAAATTTACCACACCCGCAAAACTCGCCTTGCGTGGCGGCTCTAATGGCGGACTACTTGTTGGAGCCCTAATTAACCAGCGTCCGGATCTTTTTAAAGTTGCGATACCCGAAGTGGGTGTGATGGATATGCTGCGCTTTCAAAAATTTACGATAGGCTGGAACTGGCAACCGGAATATGGAAATATTAACAACGAACCAGATTTTAAAAACCTGCTTGCCTATTCACCGTTGCATAATATTAAGGAGGGTGTGCAATACCCGGCAACCCTCATCATAACCGGTGACCACGACGATCGAGTGGTGCCGGCCCATTCATTTAAATACGCGGCAACATTGCAGGAAAAATACAAGGGTACAAATCCTGTACTCATCCGCATAGAC
>JBDTMM010000277.1:0-4027 GCA_039934275.1 Flavitalea sp.
GCAATACTTTAAGGTCTATAATACTAACGACCGGAAATTATTGATCAATACTATAACACTTAGTGGAGGTGATGCATCGTACTTCAAAATAAATGCAGACGGATTTACGGGTCCGCAGGTTACTCATCTCGAAATGGAAGCGAATGACAGTCTGTATGTTTTTGTAACCGTTAACATCAATCCATCAGCCGCTAATCTTCCCTTTATTGTTGAGGACAGTATTAAAATAGTATTCAATGGAAATCAAAAATGGGTGAAGTTGCAGGCATGGGGACAGAATGCACATTTTCTTTCCTCTTCTGCTATCAATACCAATACGGCATGGACAAACGATAAACCTTATGTAATCACGGGAGGGTTATTGATTGGTGAAAATGCAACGCTTACCATTCAAAAAGGAACAAAGATTTATTTGCATGCGGACGCACCGGTATTTGTTGATGGAACAATTGTAGCTGCAGGCGAAAGGTACGACAGCACCAAAATAATATTCAGTGGTGACAGGCTCGATAATCCGTACAGCGATTACCCAGCGGCCTGGCCAGGATTATACTTCAGGGATAAGAGCAAAAATAATATGCTTCAATATGTAATTATTAAAAATGCATACCAGGGAATAGTTGTACAAAATCCTGCGAGCAACAGCAATCCAAAATTAACATTGAATGCAACCATTATTAATAATTGTTATGATGCGGGCCTGATTGGAATTGCAACCAGCATTGATGCTACCAATTGTCTGATTAGTAATTGCGGGAAAAATATTCTAATTGCAGATGGTGGCGAGTATCATTTTGCGCATTGCACAGATGCTGCCTATTCCAATACACTTATTGTGCACAAACAACCAGTGCTGGGCCTTGGGAATTTATTAAAAGTGGGTAATAATATTGCGGTGTCGGACCTGAATGCAACATTTAAAAATTGTATATTCTGGGGCGACAACGGAGTTGTTACGGATGAGGTAGTAAGTGTTAAAGAAAACAGTGCGGCATTTAACGCAGCATTTACTAATTGTTTATGGAAAGTGACCGCTCCGCCCGAAGGAACCACGGCTATCGGGATGATTGAAAACGCTGATCCTGTTTTTATATCAATAGATACAAGGAAGGAAATGTACGATTTTCACCTGCAGGAAACCTCACCTGCCATCAATACCGGGGCGATAATCGGCGTATTAACGGACCTCAACGGCAACGCCAGGGATCCAAATTTTCCAGACATTGGCGCTTACGAATCCGCCTTTTAATGGCATCTTTGCAGTACAAATATCTTTCAACATAAAATTGAAATAATGCTTAAGCTTTTAATTTTAACAGGAGTTCTATTTATGAGCCTGAACATTTACGACTTCAAAGTAACAGCGCTCGACGGAGGGAAAATTGATTTTTCAGCATTCAAGGGTAAAAAGATTCTGATAGTGAATACCGCTTCCAAATGTGGTTTCACTCCCCAATATGCAGAGCTTCAGGAATTGTACAAAAAGTATGAGAAGAATCTGGTGATCGTGGGTTTTCCTGCAAATAATTTTGGAAACCAGGAACCGGGCACCAATTCTGATATTAAGGAATTTTGTCAGAAGAACTATGGTGTTACCTTTCCTATGGCGGATAAAGTATCTGTAAAGGGCAACGACATTCATCCCCTTTTTAAATATCTGACCGACGAAGCGGCCAAACTTGGAGAAAAGGATCCCATCAAGTGGAACTTCACAAAGTTTTTATTGGATGAGAAAGGAAAACTGATTACTGTATTCAGCAGCAAAACCAAGCCAATGAGCGAGGAAATTACTAAGTATCTGAACTAATCGTTCATCCCGGAGCAGTAAAGTTTCCATACATGCAGTTTAAGGATGTGATCGGGCAACCGGCAGTAAAAATGCATTTGGCTGAAATGGCTGGACAAAACCGGCTTAGCCATGCTTTGCTTGTAGCCGGAAAGGAAGGGACGGGTACCCTTTCCCTGGCAATTGCATTTGCACAATACTTACTGTGCGAAATAGCAAATCCCCGAGAGCCTGCAGGACCCTCATTATTCGGAGAACACGGCCATACGGAAAAGGTATTTGTGACCGATTCCTGCGGAGTATGTAACTCCTGTTTGAAGGCCGCGGCCCTTGTACATCCTGATATTCATTTTTCTTATCCTGTTATACCAAGAAAACCGGGCGATAAACCCATCAGCACGGATTATGCAGCCGAATGGCGCGAGTTTATTACAGAAATGCCCTATGGCAATGTATATGACTGGCTCCAGTTCATCGGCGCAGAAAACAAACAGGGAAATATCACTGCACAAGAGTGCAATGATATTATCAGAAAATTAAATCTCAAGAGCTTCGAAAGCGAGTACAAGATCCTGGTAATGTGGATGCCCGAATACCTTGGAAATGAAGGAAACAAGCTGCTGAAACTCATCGAGGAACCGCCTCCCAATACCATTTTTTTGCTGGTGACCGAAAACGAGAACCTCGTGCTGCAAACCATCCTTTCAAGAACACAGTTGGTCAGGGTACCTCCTATTGAAACCAGCGCCATTGAGCATTCTCTTGAATCGAAGGGGAAAATGACAAAGGAACAGGCCAGGCAGATTGGTTCTGTATCGGGAGGAAATTACCGGGAATCGTTACAACTGATTCAGCATGCAGGGGAGGACTGGCAATCGCTTTTAAGGGATTGGCTCAATGCCATCATGAAATCGGGACCCGTTGCGCAGGTAAAGTGGGTAGAGGAAATCAGTAAGCAGGGCAGGGAAAAGCAGAAACAGTTTTTAAGATACTTTAATCATCTGCTTGAGCAGTCGATCAAATTGCAATTAATGCCGTCCGGAGACCTTGCTTTTCCCGAAAACGAGAAGGATTTCGCGATACGATTGAATAAAATGACCGGTATTGAACAACAGCAGGCAATCATAGAAGAGTTGGACAAAGCATGCTATTATATAGAGCGAAATGCAAACGCTAAGATGCTCTTTCATGCGCTGACAATCAAACTGTACCACATCATTGCTGATAAAACCTTAATTTTGACTTCTTAAGAAGTCTGTAACAATTTAATTTACTGCACGTTAAGTGCTATCTAAATATATATATAATGGGATGTAGTTCGTGTGGAACCGGTGGCTCAGCAGCGCCGGGCTGTAAAAGCAATGGAGGCTGCAGCAGCGGCGGATGCAACCGGATGAATGTATATGACTGGCTGGCAAACCTTCCCATCAGCGATTCAGATATCGCCTGCCGCATTATTGAAGTAAGTTTTAATAATGGAAGCAGGAAAGATTATTACCGCAACGGAACAGTGCAATTGTTTGAAAAAGGGGACATGGTTTCTGTGGAAGGGGTAAGTGGTTTCGACGTAGGAAGTGTAAATCTTACCGGCGAAGTAGTACGATTACAACTAAAGAAAAAAGGAATAAACGAAACGGACCCTGAGATGCGCAAGGTGCTGAGGAGATCCGTTGACCGTGACTTAGACATCATGGTAGTGAACAAGGCGCGCGAACGCGAAGCAGTGATCAGATCGAGAGCGATTGCAAAACAATTTAACCTCGATATGAAAATCAGCGAGGTAGAATTCCAGGCCGACGGCCGAAAAGCCACTTTCTTTTACATTGCCGATGACAGGGTTGACTTCAGGGAACTTATTAAATTATATGCCAAAGAGTTTAAGGTAAAAGTGGAAATGAGGCAGATCGGTGCAAGGCAAGAAGCGGGTAAAGTAGGCGGCATCGGAAGTTGCGGACGAGAACTTTGCTGTAGTACCTGGCTCACAGATTTTAAATCGGTTAATACTACAGCTGCGAGATATCAGAATCTTTCAATTAACCAGAGCAAACTCAGCGGCCAGTGCGGCAGGCTTAAATGCTGTTTGAATTATGAACTGGATACCTATCTCGATGCGCTTCAGCATTTCCCTGAAAATGCAGACACCATCCAGGTGGCAAAGGGAACTGCTATCCTTATCAAAAAGGATATTTTCAGGAACCTGATGTGGTACATTCTTCCTGATAGTTCAAAACAATACCCCCT
>JBDTMM010000278.1:0-4008 GCA_039934275.1 Flavitalea sp.
ATTGGTGTTGGCCCCATTAGTGCCGAACGCGCATTAAATTATGGCTTCACTGGTCCGAACTTGCGGGCTGGCGGCGTTGACTACGACGTGCGTTCACACACACCATACAGCAGTTACGAAGACATGGAATTTACCGTTCCCATCGGCAGCACCGGCGATTGCTATGATCGCTTTCTGGTGCGTGACCAGGAAATGTGGGAATCACTGAGCATCATTAAACAGGCGTATAGAAAAGTGCAGGAATTTAAAGGAACTGAATCGGAAGTTTTTCATGCCGACGTTCCTGAATATTATCTTCCTGAAAAGAAAGACGTTTATACCAAAATGGAAGCGCTGATATGGCATTTCAAAATAATAATGGGAGAAATTGACGTACCACCAGGTGAGGTGTACCTGAGCGTGGAAGGCGGTAACGGCGAACTCGGGTTCTATTTAATTACAGATGGAGGACGTACACCTTACAGGCTGCACTTCCGCAGACCTTGTTTTGTATATTACCAGGCATTTGAAGAATTGGTAAAAGGAAGTATGTTAAGTGACGCCGTGATCACCATGAGCAGTTTAAATTTAATTGCAGGGGAAATGGATAATTAATTTGTATGATCAAATTTTCAGATAGCAAATTACAGGAGGTACAAAAGATCATAGAACGGTACCCGGAAGGAAAAAGCAAAAGTGCTTTACTGCCGCTGCTGCATCTTGCACAGGATGAATTTGGTGGCTGGCTCGACGTTCCTGTAATGGATTATGTTGCCTCGTTACTAAGTCTTGAACCGATAGAAGTATATGAAGTGGCCACGTTTTATTCGATGTACAATCTAAAACCTGTTGGCCGCCACATTTTCGAAGTGTGCCAAACAGGACCATGCATGCTAAATGGAAGTGACCAGATTGTCGATTATATAAAACAACGTTTACAGATCAACGTTGGTGAAACCACCACAGATGGCTTGTTTACTTTAAAAACCGTGGAATGTTTGGGCGCATGCGGATACGCACCCATGATGCAGCTGGGAAAAACATTCAGGGAACACCTTACAAAAGATAAAATCAACCAGATCATTGAAGAATGCAGTAAACATGCGTCTATAAATAATTAATGGCATGGGAGTAAAACTATTAATAGATAAGGCAAATATTGAAGGCATTCGTTTTTACGAAGCTTACCGCAAAAACGGCGGTTATGCTTCTGTGGAAAAGGCATTCAAAATGAGTCAGGCCGATATCGTGGATGAAGTGAAGAAGAGTGGTCTGCGTGGAAGGGGCGGGGCCGGATTTCCAACGGGCATGAAGTGGAGTTTTCTCGCAAAACCAGAAGGTGTTCCGCGTTATCTCGTTTGTAATGCCGATGAAAGTGAACCCGGAACATTCAAAGACAGGTATTTAATGGAGTTCCTTCCGCATTTATTGATCGAAGGATTAATTGTTTCATCGTTCGCGCTCGGTTCAAACCGAACATACATTTATATCCGCGGTGAATACGCATGGATCGTGGACATACTGGAAGTAGCTATTGAAGAGGCACGGACCAATGGATTTTTAGGGAAAAATATTTTGGGCACCGGCTTCGACTGTGAAATATATGTACATCGCGGTGCGGGTGCATACATCTGCGGAGAAGAAACCGCCTTGCTCGAAAGCCTCGAAGGCAAAAGAGGTAATCCGCGTATCAAACCACCATTTCCTGCGGTAAAGGGTTTGTGGGACTGTCCAACAGTTGTAAACAATGTAGAAACACTCGCAGCAATAGTTCCCATCATCAATATGGGTGGAGAAGAATATGCGAAGATTGGGATAGGAAAATCTACCGGAACAAAACTGATCAGCGCCTGCGGAAATATTAATAAACCCGGCGTGTATGAAATTGACATGACGATTTCTGTGGAAGAATTTTTATACTCCGACGAATATTGCGGTGGCATCGCCAATGGAAAAAAATTAAAGGCCTGCATACCTGGCGGTTCATCGGTCCCCATTCTGCCTGCAAATCTTTTATTAAAGACGGCGAAGGGAGAAAAAAGAATGATGACCTATGAAGGATTATCGGACGGTGGATTTCAAACCGGTTCGATGCTGGGCTCGGGAGGATTTATTGTTTTGGATGAAGACCAGTGCGTAGTAAGACATACGCTTACGCTGGCAAGATTTTACCGTCATGAAAGTTGCGGACAATGTTCGCCCTGCCGTGAAGGAACAGGATGGATGGAAAAGATCCTGAAGAACATAGAATACGGGAAGGGAAAAATAAGTGACATTGATTTGTTGTGGGACATACAGCGTAAGATTGAAGGAAATACGATATGCCCGTTGGGTGATGCGGCTGCATGGCCTGTTGCTGCAGCGATTCGTCATTTCCGTGATGAGTTTGAATGGCATGTTCTTAACCCTGAGGAATCACAGAGAAGGAATTATGGGTTGGCGCATTATGCAGATGAAAGGGCTGTTGTAGCGTAGTGGTTTCACGCAAAGCCGCAAAGGAAAACACGCAAAGGCGCAAGAGGGAAAGGATTTAGTTTTGAACTGTGGAAATAAATGAAAATGAAATTGCGAAGGAGGTAGTCAGGAATATTTTTAGAATCCACACGCAATATGGTCCTGGTTTGTTTGAAAGTGTGTACGAAAGAGTGTTCATTTTTGAATGGGAGAAAACGGGAATTGAGTTTGTGAGGCAAAAAGGGATTAAAGTAATCCATGAAGGCGTAGATATGGGTATTGGATTTGTTCCTGATATTATTTTAGGGAATAAGGTAATACTTGAACTTAAATCGATAGATAAACTCGCAGAAGTTCATTACAAGCAATTGCTATCCTATCTGCGGTTGACAAATATTAAATTAGGGATGTTGATAAATTTCAATGTGCCGTTAATAAAAGATGGAATACACAGGATTGTAAATAAGTTATAAAACTTTGCGTGTTTGCGCTTCCTTTGCGCCTTTGCGTGAAACCTGAAATTATGGCTGAGGAAAAGAAATTATTTAAGGTAACAATTGACAACATCACGGTGGAAGTGGAGCCTGGAACCAGCATCCTGAATGCTGCCCGCAAAATCGGCGGCGACGTTGCTCCGCCTGCCATGTGTTATTATTCTACTCTAAAAGGAAGTGGCGGAAAGTGCCGCACCTGCCTGGTGGAAGTAGCAGCAGGTTCCACTGCCGATCCAAGGCCAATGCCCAAACTCGTAGCAAGCTGCCGCACAAACGTAATGGACGGAATGGTGGTGAAAAATATTACCAGCGATAAAGTGATCGACGCAAGAAATGGTGTGGTTGAATTTTTACTGATCAATCACCCGCTCGATTGCCCCATCTGCGACCAGGCCGGCGAATGCAGCCTTCAGGACCTGAGCTTCGAACATGGTAAGGAATCCACTCGTTACGAATTTCCACGAAGAACTTTCGAGAAACACAACATCGGCCCATATATCCAGCTGCACATGACGCGTTGCATTTTATGCTACCGTTGCGTGTATGTTGCCGATCAGTTAACAAACAAACGTGAACATGGTATTCTCGATCGCGGCGATCATTCTGAAATAGCAACCTTCATAGAAAAAGCATTGCATAACGACTTTATAGGAAATGTAATTGACGTGTGCCCGGTTGGCGCATTAACGGACAGAACCTTCCGGTTCAAGAACCGCGTGTGGTTCTTAAAACCAGTGGATGCACATCGTGATTGTCCGAAGTGCAGCGGTAAGGTAACTTTATGGAACCGGGGTGATGAAGTGTACAGGGTTACTGCGAGAAAAGACCAGTGGGGCGAGGTGCACGAATTCATTTGCAATGAATGCAGGTTCGAAAGGAAACATGGCAATGACTGGGTGATCGAAGGACCAACAAAGATCAACCGTCATTCAGTGATTTCGCAGGGACATTATGTAGGTACGATTACAGGAAAAGAAACTATCCAGGAAGTAATGGGCGGACGTGAGCCGAGGTTATTAATGGACATACATACGGTGAGTGAGGTGAATGAGAACAAGGTGCATTTGTCTGAAATAAACAG
>JBDTMM010000279.1:0-3998 GCA_039934275.1 Flavitalea sp.
CGCATTTGCTTTAGTAAAAATTATTTTTACGTCTTCCAATTGCATCAACGCTTGTAGCAAGCATTCAAATTGAACATGCTGGGACAAATCCGCCAAGGTTTCAGGATGAAAATTGACCAATACATTTTTACCTCCAAATTTAAATTGAATGGCCGTCTCCAGTTCTGACCTTGTAAGCAGTTTGAGTTTATTTATATTTTCAATCCCAAGCGCACCGACATTATACACGTTTTCTTTTTTTTCGCCCATCTGAATAATCCGATTCTTATATTGCTCTGTGGATGCAAAGTGAATATGCGACATTTTGGTGATTGCATGACGGATGCTCTCATCAAATGCGCCTTCGGTAGATTCACCGCCGTGACAGTGCGCCACAGGAATTCGCAAAAAAAGTGCCGCTATCGCCGCTGACAAAATTTCAAACCTATCCCCAAGGATTAATATAAGATCGGGGTTCATTTCAGAAAAAGCCTCGCTGAATCCTATTATTCCCAAACCTGTACTTTTAGAAACACCTACACCTGTATCAGATGATAATAAAATTTCTATCTTTTTATCTATTACAAAACCGTCGCTTTCGATTTGTTTGTAAGTATTCCCAAATTCGGATGACAGGTGCATTCCTGTAACCGCTACCTTGAGTGTTAAATCAGGATCATTTAAAATAATTTTCATAGTCCAATACAATAACCCGTATTCTGCCCGGGAACCGGTAACAACACATATTGTACTGTTCTTCATTTTCAGAGTATGATTAATTCATCTGTATTAAAATCGCGCGATGAACGCTTCCCGATTACTTCATCCCATTTCATTGGGCTGATACCCGTTCCTGGTCGCTTAACCGACAGGTTTTCATCTGTAAAAAGCTCTCCGGTTTTGATTTTCGTTGCGGCAACAATACTTCTCCGTGCAACAGTTTTATTTTTTATTTCGGACGGAGAGGCCTTTTTTTCCGTACTGCCTAATGCAGATTCAATGTGACGGATTCCTTCCACCATTTTCAGCAATTCATTTGGCTCAAGCGAGGCCGCATGATCGGGGCCTTCCATCTTTCTATCTAAAGTAAAATGTTTTTCAATTATTGTCGCACCCATGGCCACTGCCGCAATTGGAACTTCAAATCCCATTGTGTGATCGGAGTAACCAATCTTTGTTCCGAAATATTCGCCAATACTTATCATGGCTTTTAGATTGACATCTTCATATGGGGTAGGATATTCAGTATTGCAATGAAGAATAGTAATATTCTTTTTATTGACTCCATTTTTCTCAATTACACTCAGCGCCTCCGCTATTTCACTCATGTCACTCATTCCGGTAGACAAAATAATTTCCGGGAATGAGCCTGTAACTGCACGAAGAAGCGGCAAGTTTGTTAATTCACCGGAAGGGATTTTGCCAATTTTAATACCTAATTTTTTAAGAAAGAAAACGCTTGGAATATCGAAGGGGGTAGACAAAAATCCTATCCCTTTTTCGTCACAATATGATTTCAGCTTAAGGTGCGCGTCTTCAGAGAGCTCCAATTTTTTAAGCATAGATAACTGGGTTTCCCTATCTCCATTGCTTTCCTTTTGATAAACCGCCTTCTCCGCATTTCCGGTAGCAACATTTTCAGCCTTAAAGGTTTGAAATTTTATGTAGTCAGCCCCTGATTTTAATGCAACGCCAACCAACTCTATAGCCAGGTCGAAATTGCCGTTATGGTTTACCCCGGCTTCAGCTATTATGATTGTTTTTAACACTATTTAATTTTTCTTGCAGGGTTTCCCACATATGTTCCAGGCTCTCTTATATCTTTATTTACTACAGCGCCAGCTCCAATAAAAACAGAAGAGCAAACATTTATATTATTAACAAGCACAGCGTTGCTGCCGACAAATACGTCATTCTTAATTTCGCAATTTCCATTAATCACCGCCTGGGTTGAAATATGACAATGATCGCCAATTCGAACATCATGCTCAATAATACTTCCAGTATTCATTATATTATTCCTGCCAATAGTCACATTCATATTCACATTTACGCCGTTCATCAAAATGGTTCCGTCTCCTAAAATGGTATCCCGCGATACACAAGCGTGCGGAGAAATAACGGTTGCCAATCTCGCACCATTTGCTACAAGTTTTTCGAAGATCCTTTTTCTTGTACTAACATTATTTACGTGCCCGACAGTAATTAAAAATAAGTTGTTCTGCTCTGAAAGTTGCTGTATTTCAGCGTCGATTCCAATGACATCATAACCCACAATCTGTTGACCGACTTTCTGGGAAACATCGAGTATTCCCTTTATAACATATTGTCCTGTCAGCTCAATTACACCTATACACGATTTACAATGTCCACCTCCACCAATAAGTATCAGATTTGTCATTAATTTATTCTGACGCTGCTTGGAAGATTAACAATCCGATCCTCGAGCCACAGAGCATTTTCTAAATCGCCTGCAAAGCATGATTTGTACATCGGTAGTTTATTCATTAAGCGCCATGCAGGCCTGGTAGTAACCCCATGCTCGTTGGTATAATTCAAAAAAGCATTTCTTTCGTCCCTGTTTTGCATCAGAATAGTATTCAGCCAATAATTAGCCCTTGCACCACTGATCTCGGTCACCGAATTCATTTTTGTAGATGAAAAGAAATTGAAATACGCTTTAGCTAATTGTCTTTTATTCTCAATATAATAGTCCAACTGCTCTAATTGGGCACAAGCAAGGGCCGCATTTAAATTCGGCATCCTATAATTATACGCAACTATATCGTGTACAAATTCCCATCCGGCATTAACTTTTCCTGTTGTGGTTAAATGTTTAATACATTTCGCTAAATCGTCATCATCAGTAATGATCGCTCCACCGCCTCCCGATGTTACTGTTTTATTTCCGTTAAAGCTGAAGGTTGAAAGCGAGCCAAACCTTCCTGTATGTTTATTTTGATAAAAAGATCCGATCGATTCAGCGGCATCCTCAATAACCGTTATACCATATTCATTACAAACCGATACAACTTCGTCTATTCTCAATGGCAAACCAAAAGTGTGCATTGGAATGCAGGCAGCAATGAGGTTATTAGTTTCCTTATTGAAACATTTACCGTTTTTTTTTATTGCAATCTTCTCTAAATGTATTTTTAGTTTTTCGGGAGACAAGCCCAAAGTATCCATATCAACATCAACAAAATGGGGTAACGCGTTTGCGTGCATTATCGCATTTACGGTACCCACAAAGGTTAAGGGTTGTGTAATTACCTCGTCACCAGCTTTTACACCTGCGCCTATAAGCGCAATGTGCAATGCGCATGTTCCATTTACAACAGCAATCGCATGTTTAGACCCAGTGATATTCTGTACCAGTTCTTCAAATCTGTCAACATATTTACCTATCGAGGATACATAAGTTGAATCAATCGCATTAGTTAAATACTTTTTTTCGTTTCCATTGAACCGTGGCTCATGTAAAGGAATTACTAAGGAAGGAGAATCATACAGTTTGCGGATAAATTTTACAACTTCCTCAAACATTGTACACATCCGGTTTATATTTTCTCAAATTTTCAGGCACTTTAAACCAGTCTATGGTTTCGCTTAAAGCCTTATCAAGGGAATATTTTATTTTCCAATCGGTATGTTGAAGAATTTTTTTATTATCTCCCAACAAACGGAATACTTCGGATTGTTTGGGCCGGATCCTGACCTCATCTGTTACAATCATCGCCGAAGAATTTAGAATGCTTATTATTTTATCCGCAACATCCCCTATGCTAATTTCTGTATTAGTTGAAATATTTACATCGTGGCCAATTAGAGATTCTGATTTTGCAATCTCTACAAATCCGGCTACGGTATCTCTAACATACAAAAGATCCCTCGTGGGAGATGTGTCCCCCAGTTTTATTGAAGAACACCCACTAAGTAATTGCGTAATTATAGTAGGGATTACGGCTCTCGCAGACTGCCTTGGTCCGAAGGTATTAAATGGCCGCACTATGGTTACA
>JBDTMM010000280.1:0-3978 GCA_039934275.1 Flavitalea sp.
GTTAAACACTTTTATTTCGAAAGGCTTAAGCTTAACATAGATGGTTTCTCCCGTGGCAAATGAGGAATTATCACTTCCTTCTTTTTTCATGCGGGCATCATAAAAATCCAAAACCCTGTTACTTCCCGGGGGAAGATCGAAAACCACAGCGGTAACTATCTTAAATGTTTTTGATTGTGCAGATGGGTTTCTCAAGGTTACATACGCGCCCTTGTCAGACCATGCTGCAAATCCATACACTTCTTCTTTGGCAGGATCGCCGCCCACCCAATGCACATCGGGCATTTCGGTGGCATTTTCCCTTGTCCATTTTACTACAGTACTTAAGTTATCCCAGCTCTCGCTATTTAATTTATGAGGGTTTACATACATTTCTTCCAGGCTTGTGCCAGTCGAGAAAAACGACCACATCTCATCTTCGATTTGTTTATTATCCATTTCCAGTTCGCCCGGCATTCCTGCATCAGCAATTATTAAACCGTGATACATTAATGCACTTAATGGATATAAAGGCGCGCGCTTTACTACATTCTGGTACGCCTGCGCATCCCGGTAGTTAATCCATTGCTGTCTTTTTGTTCCTTTACCACGCATACCGGTATCATCACCAGCACGCCAGATGGCGTCACCATAATTCAGCCAATACACCGATGGCCAGGTTCCAATCGTAAGACTTAAATAAATATCCGGTTTCAGGCTCCTGATCTGGCGCGTCAATTTTAAAAATGCATCAACATCTCTTTCAAATTTTCCATTTACACCCTTAACACCATTACCCGCACCTACGCCATCGAATTTAAAAATCGACACGTTGTACTTATTTATAAATTCAGAGGTAACATCGCTGAAGCGTTTAAAATATACGGGACCCGCGAGTGAAAATCCATTTTCGTTTGTTTCAAATGGCGGATTTTGTTTGGCTCCATATTCGAGACGTTGTGGTTTTCTTACATCATATCCACCCCAGGGCGACATCCATACGCCTATGCCTGCGTTAAAATTTTTAGCGGCGGTACCAACATTTGTAAATCCATCCGGAAAACCTTTATTGAATTGCCAAAGGGTTTTATAATCGTCCCAGCCGTCGTCGAAAAGAAATGCATCCATGGATGTATTGCGTTTTGTAATTAAACTATCGCCCCATGCTTTCACCCTGTCGAGGCACAAACTATCAGTGAGCACCCTGTCTTCATAAGAAAGATCGAACCATGAATTGTAGTGCAGGAACTGGTGATAGGGATTGGCGCGTTCGCGTTCTACATAATATAAAAATCCCCTGCGCAATTGTTTGTTTGGAGTAACTCCCCAAACCGATGATATAACAAACGGATTTATTGAATTCAAAGGAAGCGACCTTATGATAAATGCAGTGGAAGAGGTAGAATTTAAATTTACCTGACTCATGGGGTGTTCTACCGCGAAGAACATATTGTTATGCACCATAGGCGAGCCATCAACGACACCTATCTTTTTCATAGTGACTGATGAAGGAAAATTCACCAGCATGATCTTTGAAATAACGATAGAGTCTTTAGGTTTAAAAGTAAAATGCTGTTTTACATAATTTGAACCATCTCTTAATTCTGCCTGCCATATAATTGTAAGTCCTGTTTTTTTATCTATGAATAGCGCAACAATACTTTTTCCTCCCGACCGGAGAGAAAGTTTTACGTTGGCAGGGTCTTCACTGATATCCACTACGCCTGGCTTTTCGAATAACTCGAAATTATTGGAGGTCACCATTTTGCCCTTTACCAGCGTTAGTGTAAACAAAGGCGATTTAGCAGGAAGGGTAATGACTGATTTTGCCATTTTATCTTCAAAGGAAACCAGGTGCAATCCGCTGCCGCCGGAAAAAACCATTTTCAACACATCGTTTTCCAGTGTTATTTTTCCGTTGGTTATTGCGGCTGTTGCCTTTCCGGGCTGTGTTCCTGCATAAGTGATCTGGGCCTTCACAGAAAAACGGAAGCAGATGGCCATCAGAAATAATAAAAAAATGTTACGCATTATATTGGGGTTGAATCGTTTTATCTTCTCATTGAAGTTAGCAAAGGAAGTCATTCGGGCCATGAAGATTAATTAAAACAAAATTGAAATTTATCGGCTAAACCCCAAAATTCAATTTTTATTTATTAAGTTGTCGAAATTTTGATCGAGTATGTCAACAGCAAGTTCCATAGCACCAGCAAAAAAAAGTTATTTCATGCCCTTGTTGATCATAGGTGCATTGTTCTTCAGTTTCGGGTTCCTTACCTGGGTAAATGGTACCCTTATCCCCTATCTGAAAATTGCGTGCGAACTTAAATCCGACACCCTGTCGTTCCTTGTAGCGACCGCTTTTTTCATTGCATACGTGGTGATGGCCATCCCATCTTCCTATGTATTGAAGTTTACGGGCTATAAAAAGGGGATGTCGCTGGGCTTGCTAATAATGGCCTGCGGCACCTTGACCTTTATACCCGCTGCGGAAAGCAGGAATTTTTCTCTTTTCCTTACCGGTCTGTTTGTGATCGGAACCGGCCTCGCCCTGCTGCAAACCGCCTCCAATCCCTACATGTCTGTTATTGGACCTATTGAAAGTGCGGGTGCAAGGATCAGCATCATGGGCATCTGTAATAAAACGGCGGGCATTCTTGCGAGCCTCATCTTCGGATATATTGCGCTGAATGACGCAGACGGCATTACGGAACGATTAAAGACCATGAGTGATGCCCAGCGTGTAGAAACGCTAAATGAACTTGCCGGCCGCGTGGTGCAGCCCTATATCATAATAACGATAGCCTTGGTAGTATTGGCCGTTGCCGTTTACTTTTCTTCCCTGCCCGACATGCAGGAACAAACCGAGGTGCCTTCGAAACCAGGTGTGAAAGAAAAGACAAGCATATTCCAGTACCCTCATTTGTGGCTGGGTGTACTCGCAATGTTTTTATATGTTGGCGTAGAGGTGCTGGCAGGTGATACGGTAATTAGTTATGGAAAATCAATAGGCATTCCATTATCGGAAGCAAAATTTTTTACTACAGGCACCCTTTTATGTATGCTGGTAGGTTATATAGTGGGGATAGTGGCTATTCCAAAATATTTGTCTCAACAAAATGCAGTTCGGGCGTGCTCCATTTTAGGGGTAATTTTTAGTACGTTCGCAGTGGTGACCACAGGATATACTTCGGTAATATTTATCATTCTGCTTGGTCTCGCAAATTCACTAATGTGGCCATCGATCTTTCCGCTGGCGATTGACGGATTGAATAAATTTACCAAGATCGGTTCTGCATTACTTATCATGGGCATTGGTGGCGGAGCTGTTCTGCCGCTAGTTTACGGATCTATGGTAGATCATCATGCACATAAACTGGTAGCTGAAGGCGTATCACAATTAACAGCCAAGGCAACCTCTGCAAGAAACGCCTACTGGATCATGATCCCCTGTTTTATGTATCTTTTTTATTATTCCACACGTGGATATAAAGCAGGAAGGAATTTATAGCATCACCCACCAGATGTTCCGCTGTCTTTGTTCTCCCCAATCCGAAAAAGAACTGGTGAGCACCGTTTTGAGTTTTTCTTTTTCAACCACCTGACCCTTTTTGCTATCCGGCTTTCTGGGTTCTGCCGCACTTAAACTGAGTTTGGTAGCAAACCACGTGGTGTACAATCGCGGAATTACAATTCCGAGTATCATTCCCGGCAGTCCGTTGAATGATTCGGGGCCGCTGCTCACCGGGATCTCCTCGGTGTAAAAAGCCACAACATACACTGAATCACACATGATGCCAACGGCCTTACGACACTCAAACCCTGCAATGGTGCGGGTTTCGGGAGAAATTTTCCATTTCATTTTCGAAAGGGAGTCATTAATAACAAACTTCTTTTCAAATACCTGTTTTTGACTGTTTGACAAACCTTTCGACATATCGTTCACCACTACATTTTCTTTTGCAGGACCAATTATCCACGAAAATCTGAACGGCTCCG
>JBDTMM010000281.1:0-3968 GCA_039934275.1 Flavitalea sp.
AGTGGCACCGCGCCAATACTGACGTTTTCTATACTGATGATCGCCTTTGAAATCATCGCCGGTGTTGCGGTATTGCTGGGATGGAAGATGAATGTTTTCAGCTGGTTATTATTATTGCTGATTCTTTTTTTTACGTTCCTTACCGGTTATGCATTGTTCTCTGGAAAAATAAGGGAGTGCGGATGCTTTGGTGACTGCATACCACTTCAGGCAAACCAGTCCTTTATAAAGGACCTGGTACTACTGATATTAATTCTGGTAATCTTTCCGTTCCGGCATAAAATATGGCCACTGTTTAAACCGGCACCTTCGTTTCTCCTTTTATTTTTTACACTGATATGCAGTTTTTCATTACAGTGGTATGTATTAAAACATTTGCCGCTGATCGATTGCCTGCCTTATAAGATCGGTAATAATATTCCCGATAAAATGAAGGCGCCTCCCGGCTCGATTCCCGATAGCACGGTCATCTTTTTTACTTATGAAAAAAATGGTAAGCAATCCAGTTTTACTGCCGACAACTTTCCCGCAGACTTTGACGACTCTTATAAATTTATAAAACGTGAAGACCATGTGATACGAAAAGGAACATCGGTTGCGCCTATACGTGATTTTTCACTGCAAACGGTTAGTGGTAACGACACAACACAGGCACTGCTTAACGAACCGGGCATTAAAATGTTACTGCTGGTGAAAGATGGATATAAACCGGGCAGCTGGAAGGAATCACTCGACGCGGTCGTTATTAGTGCGTTGCAGAAAAATATAAAAAGTTTTGTGGTCACCAACCTGGATGCACTGCCGGATATTAATTCTGCCCTCATCCCATTGCGCACCGATGGCACCGCTATAAAAACGGCTGCTCGTTACAATCCAACGATATTTTTAATAAACCAGGGAACGATTATTAATAAATGGAGCGCTGTGGATTTTAATAAGGCACTTCTTGAAATAGCAAAATATCATTAAATGTTGCAATACCTCGCCAGGAAAACGATTTATGGAGTGCTGGTGATGGCAGGGGTAGTAGTGGTAGTGTTTTTTCTATTCCAGGGATTTGGTGATCCATCACGGTTGATCATGGGGCAATCTGCCGATGCTGCCACACAAAAAAATATCAGCAAAGAACTTTACCTCGATCAACCAAAATGGAAACAATTCGTTCTCTACCTCAATGACGTTTCACCCATCGCCATTCACAGCAGCGATGATATTAAACAAAAAAACCTTCACGGAATATTTATTGGCGGAGATACTAAACTCGCAATAAAACTTCCATACCTGCGCAGGTCCTATCAATCCAAACGACAGGTTTGGGACGTACTAACCGAAGCGCTTCCCGGCACGATACTGTTGGCCAGCGCTGCAATGATCATTGCCATATTGATAGGAATTCCATTGGGAATTCTTGCCGCAGTGAAAAAAAATACCTGGATGGATTCCACTTCAGTATTTGTGAGCATACTCGGTATTTCTGCACCTTCTTTTTTTATGGGCATTATGATCGCCTACCTTTTTGGATTTGTATGGAGCGATTATACCGGATTGAGCATGACTGGAAGTTTATTTGATACCGATCCATTCACGGGCAGACACATTCAATTCAGCAATCTCATTTTACCAGCGCTTACTCTCGGTATCAGGCCGCTTGCCATTATTACACAATTAACGCGAAGCTCCATGCTGAACGTTCTTAACCAGGAGTATATCCGCACCGCCTATGCAAAAGGATTAAGCAGCAATGCAGTTATCTGGAAACATGCATTGCGAAATGCATTAAATCCCGTGATCACGGCCATCACAGGATGGTTCGCAGAATTACTCGCAGGTGCTTTTTTTGTAGAATATATATTTGGCTGGAAGGGAATTGGAAAAGTAACCGTTGAGGCTTTGGAAAACCTCGATTTTCCCGTAGTGATGGGTTCGGTATTAATATCTTCTTTCTTTTTTATTTTGATAAACCTGCTTGCGGATATTCTCTATGGAATTATCGACCCGAGGGTATCAAAAACTAATTAATCACTACTTCATTGATCACTTTTTCTCCGAGTGCTTCATTTACCCGCTGGATTATTTTTTCTTTCTGAAATAAAAGCTCCTGCTTTAACGGAGCCATTGCGGTGGTAACATACAATGTGTGGCCGTGAATGCTTATTTTGTCGGTATATCTTGCAATGGTTTTTCCCATGATAGTTCCCCACACGTCCTGGATCTGGAGGGCCTGCACAGATCCTTTCAGCCTGCTTTCTTTTAAAAATTTCCTGAGTGCGTCACCCATTGAATATTCGCCCATGTGCCGAAGTTAAAATAATTTTACAGATGGATGATATCAAATGCGATCTCCAATTTATCCAGGTGCTCGCTGATTCTCCTG
Source organism: Flavitalea sp. (assembly GCA_039934275.1). Lineage (GTDB taxonomy): Bacteria > Bacteroidota > Bacteroidia > Chitinophagales > Chitinophagaceae > Flavitalea. Next base: position 2,375 of record JBDTMM010000281.1, read on the forward strand.
GCGTGCGTGTCGGTAATAAATATTTGCCCTTCGTTTTGCAGGCAAACCCAATCCAGTAAATTATGCATGCGCTGTTCATCCAGCTTTTCAAACAGGTCGTCGAGCAGTAAAAGCGGAGCAAATGATTTATGTTCCTTCAACACATCGAATTCTGCAAGCTTAAGTGCGAACAGCAAACTTTTTCTTTGCCCCTGCGAAGCGACATTCTTAAACGTTTGTCCATTTAGTAAAAAAACAAGATCATCCTTGTGCGTGCCACCGGTGGTACGTTGCAATTGTATATCTTTTTCTCGCACCATTTTCAACAGGTCGGCGAAGGGAATATTTTGAAGCTGGCTCTCATATCTTACCTCCACCAATTCGTTATTACCAGAAATCTTTTTATAAAAGTCTTCCACCTTTTTTGTGCATTCCTTTAAAAAAGATTGGCGCTTAGTAAAGATGTATTCACCGTCCTGAAGTAATTGCTGGTCGTACACATCCAGCAGACTGCTGTCACGGATTCGGTCATCGGCCATAGATTTCAGGCAACTGTTTCTCTGCTGAAGTATTTTATTGTAATTAATTAACCGTTGCAAATATTCGGCATCTAGCTGTGATATAAGTGCATCGATATACCTTCTTCTTTCTTCACTTCCTTCGGCAATAATTCTAATATCGTCGGGTGCAATGATCACGCATGGAAATTTGCCCACGTGGTGCGCAAATCTTTCGTAGCTATCGTTGTTGAGGGTGAATTCTTTCCTGCCGGTATCGCGCAGGATGCAAACCGCCTTCATCAGTTGTTCGTTCAGGTTAAATTCCCCTTCAATTCTGAAACCCGTCATGCCGTTAAGCACATTCTGGGCATCGGAACGTGCAAAATAACTCTTGGTAAAACACAGGTAGTAGATAGCGTCGAGAAGGTTTGTTTTACCAACGCCGTTTGCGCCGCAAATGCCCGTAATTCGTTCTGAAAATCGAAAGGGATGCCGCACATAGTTCTTGAACTGGACCAGCGATATGGAATTGAGTTGTAGCAACTTATTCGGAAGGTGCAAGATACAGGATGCCGTTTAAGATATATTCCCTTCTTACCCTTATCTTTGCGCTCAAATTTTTGAAAAGTGGCGACTAAATTTTCAAAGGAAACATACCTGTACTGGTACGAGTTGATGCAGCTGATCCGTCAGTTCGAACTGATGGCCGAGGAAAAGTATAAAATGGATGGAAAAATCCGTGGATTCTTTCATGCCTATATAGGCCAGGAAGCTATTGCGGCCGGTTGTATGACCGCCACCCGCCAGGAAGATCCATTCATTACTGCGTACCGCGACCATGGTCTTGCCCTTGCTAAAGGCATAAGTCCCGATAAATGTATGGCCGAACTTTATGGTAAAGCAACGGGTGCGGCAAAAGGAAAGGGTGGTAGTATGCACTTTTTTGGTAAGGACGTTTTCTTTTTTGGCGGTCACGGTATAGTAGGCGCACAAATTGGAACAGGTGCAGGGCTCGCTTTCGCAGAAAAATATAAGGGTACCGACAATGTTTCGATCACATTCTTTGGTGATGGAGCTGCCCGACAGGGTATGCTGCACGAAGTGTTCAACATTGC
>JBDTMM010000282.1:0-3946 GCA_039934275.1 Flavitalea sp.
AAGTATATGCACTTTCCTCCTTCTTTACAGCCCTGGTATTCTGGGCCATTTGCAAATGGGAACACGAGGTTAATCTTGAAAGTAAAACTGATGGTCACCGCTTTTCAAGAGCAGACCGCTGGCTGGTGTTTATATTCTATATGATGGGCCTCTCTATTGGGGTGCATTTACTGAACCTCCTAACCATTCCGGCAATCATAATGGTGTATTATTTCAAACGTTATAAGGTTTCCAAATGGGGAACATTTCTCGCTTTTGCGGTTGGTTGCATTATTACCGGCATCATCCAGCTGGTACTTATTCAATGGTCAATCAAAGGCGCGGGTTCCTTCGATATATTTTTTGTAAATGAAATAGGAACTCCATTTTTTGTGGGCTTCACCTTTTATTTTTTATTGGTTGCGGCACTGTTATTACTGGGTCTTCGTTTCAACGCGGCGCGTATCCAGAAATTTACCGGGTTCGGAATTTGGCTCGCGCTGATCATTTTATTATTCTGTTTTCCATTTCTTCAGTCTTCCGGTTCGGTGGCGATATTTCTTTTAGGACTTGTGGTGATCATCGCGATGTGTTATAATTATAAAACACGCATTCTTGCCTTTCTTAAAATTTCGATTTGGTCGGTAATCTTTATCATCATCGGTTACTCCACTTATTTCACAACGCTTATCAGGTCTAACGCAAATCCAACGGTGGATATGTATAACGTAGACAACCCCGTGAGTTTGGTGGGTTATTTAAGCCGCGAACAATATGGCGACTGGCCGATCCTTTTCGGACCATTTTTTACTGAAGAAACCACTAATGAAGACTTTGTAAATACAGGTGACCTTTATGTTAAAGGACCAAAGAAATATGAAATTGCAGGAAAAATCCAGAAGCAGAATTTCAGCGCCATGTCCACTGCACATTTGTTCCCGAGAATGTGGGACAATGGTAACGAACGCAACCAGCAATTTGTTTATAAAGAATTTGGTAAGGTAGATGATGGGGAAGAACCCAACATGACGAATGAGGTAAGATATTTTGCAGACTACCAATTCCGCTGGATGTACTGGAGATATTTTATGTGGAACTTTGCGGGTAAACAAAATGACCTTCAGGGATTTGGTAATATCCGCGATGGAAACTGGAACAGTGGCATCACCCCTATTGATAAGATATTTCACAGCACACCCGACCAACTTCCCGATACCGCAGGCAATACCAATAAGGCAAATAATAAATTGTTTTTCCTTCCGCTGATTCTGGGAATATTGGGACTGGTTTTTCAGTACAACCGCGAACGAAATGGTTTTATCATCGCATTTTTATTATTCTTTTTTACAGGGTTTGCGATCGTGATTTATTTAAATCAATCAGGTTACCAGCCACGCGAACGTGATTATGCATATGTAGGTTCGTTTTATGCTTTCGCGATATGGATAGGTTTAGGAGTATTGTGGGTGAAGGAACAATTTTCGAAAGTAATAAAGGGCGATATGTCTGCTTACGCGGCCGCATCGATTTGTCTGCTTGCGGTTCCGGTGCTGATGGCATCACAGGAATGGAACGACCACGACAGGAGCAAGAAATTACTCGCACGTGACCTTGGAAATAATTACATGGAAAGCTGCGATAAGGATGCAATACTCCTTACGTTCGGCGACAACGATACGTATCCTTTATGGTACGGACAGGAAGTGGAAGGCATCCGACCAGACCTTCGCGTAATCAATTACAGTTTATTGGGAACCGATTGGTACATCAACCAGCTGAGGTATAAATTAAACCAGAGCCCTCCTGCAGATGTGATCTTCACCCCCGAGCAGATACAGGGAAATAATCGTAACGTGGTTCCAGTGTATGCGCTACCCGGTTACGATCAGAATAAATATTACGATATCGAAAAAATATTCAGGGATGTTGTTGCCAGCGACGATCAGAAAAATATGGTGCAGATGCAGAGCGGCGACATGAGTAATGTGCTTCCCGTAAAACATCTTTCTGTGCCGGTGGATGTGGAAGCAGTGAAGAAGAGCATGAAATTTAACCCAGGTGATTCAATTGTAAGTGAACTGAAGATAGATATCACCAGAAATTTCCTGCAAAAAAATGACCTTGCTGTTCTTGCATTAATTGCGGGCAACAAATGGAAAAGACCCATCTATTTTACATCCACACAGGAACTTAAAGCACTCGGGCTGGATAAATATGTAAGGATGGAAGGGCTGTCTTATCGATTGGTACCAGTCGTAAACAGTGCAACAGAAGTAGAGGTTGCCTATAAAAATGTGATGGAGAAATTCCGTTACGGAAATGCAGATAAACCAAGTGTTTATTTTGATGAAGAAAACCGTCGTCATATTAATAGCATCCGTCTTGCACACGCCACGCTTGCGAAAAGCCTGATCGGTTACAACCTGAAAGATTCTGCAAGAAAAGTTCTTGAGAAATACGATCAGTCGGTTTCCGAAGCAAACGTTCCTTATGGCATGACGTCTAACAGAGGAAATTTCCACAATAGCATCTCTGCTGATTTCCTTGAAGCGGCATACGAAAGTGGTGATCTTACACTTGCATCAAAAGTGAACCGCTCCCTTAAAAAAGACCTGGACCAGCAAATGAAATATTATCGTGCGCTTGGTGAAGAGGATCAGTCGAACGAACAACTGGCCATGCAATCGGCAGCTGTGCTCAATAATAAGGGAGGCGTACTTTCTGAAAAACAACGCACTTTTGCTTACGATATACTTTCTACTTTTCAAATGCTTGAACAACTGAAGGATTGGGAAAAACAATATCGTTCCGGCGGATCAGCTATTGAGGTGGGACCGGATTCATTACGCAATCCCCATATGCCGGCTGCACAACACGATACGCAGTAATTATTGGTGCCTTAATAGTTCAAATAATAGTAAATCGATTTTGTGTTTTAGTGGTTTAAAAATACTCGGAGTGATTTGAACCGCTAAAGCACGAAGAAGCTGGAAAGGTCACAAGGTTTTGTTGAAGTATTTTGGTTGTACCGCATAGTTCCGGAACACTTGAGCGACCGCTCATTTTCCGGAAAAAGACTAACTTGTGAGCTATGAAAGGGTATAATTTTTCGAAATTCAATCCCCGTGACGAAGGAAAGACGCCTTTTGAACAACTACTCGACATCTTCATGCAATTGCTCACCTATACTAACGGTGATGTAAGTGAAGCGCTGAACTGGATGAACCAGTTGGATAAGGAATACGAGATGACTAACGGCGAATACGGCATGGGTGATTTCATTGACGAGTTGAAAGAGAAGGGTTACATTAATGAGAATTCTGATAAAGGCGAAATAAAGATCACAGCAAAAACAGAACAGGCAATACGCAAACGCTCTCTTGAAGAAATATTTGGTAAACTAAAGAAGACAAAACCCGGCCAGCATCAGACTTTCAAACCTGGCCAGGGAGACGAACTGAATCCGGAAACAAGGCCATTCCAGTTTGGCGATACGGTTGAGCAGATCGATTTCACCGCTTCCATTACCAATGCGCAGATCAATCACGGAATAGAAGATTTTTCCATGAACGAGGATGACCTCACCATCAGGGAATCTGATTATAAATCTCAGACCTCCACTGTTCTTATGATTGATATTTCTCATTCAATGATCCTTTATGGTGAGGATCGCATCACGCCCGCAAAAAAAGTGGCGATGGCGCTTAGTGAACTCATCACCACAAAATATCCCAAGGATACTTTGGATATAGTGGTATTCGGTAATGATGCATGGCCGGTGGAAATAAAAGATCTGCCCTACCTTGAAGTAGGACCATATCACACCAACACGGTTGCAGGTCTTGAAATGGCGCTGGATATCTTAAGACGAAGAAAAAACCCAAACAAACAGATCTTTATGATCACTGATGGTAAACCGACCTGTCTTAAAATTGGGAAGAAATATTATAAAAATAGTTTCGGCCTC
>JBDTMM010000283.1:0-3944 GCA_039934275.1 Flavitalea sp.
GGCAGGAATAAAATATCCTGAAGATGAATGATTATTTAAAGCCTTTATATGTAGGGGAGATGTATCTTTACTAATATCCTTAGCAGCATCTTTTTATGTGCGTTTCCATTACTTCATTAAATTCTGGCAGCAACGGAAATTGTTATTATGTAGGTAATAATGATGAGGCGGTTTTAATAGACGCAGGCATATCCTGCAGGGAAACGGAAAAAAGAATGTCGTTGCTTGGTTTGTCTGTCACAAAAGTGAAAGCAATTTTCATCAGCCATGAACATACAGATCACGTAAGTGGTTTGCAGGTGCTGGCGCACAAATACCAGCTTCCGGTTTATATTACCAAACAAACATTAAGGGGCTGCCGTTTTAAGATCGACTCGCACCTGATCCATACCTTTAAAGCATTTGAAAACGTTGAGATCGGGGGCCTTACCATTTGTGCCTTTCCAAAAAAGCATGACGCAAAGGATCCGCACAGTTTCATCGTTTCATCGTCAACGGTCAGGGTAGGAGTGTTCACCGATATTGGCGAATGCTGTACAAATCTTGAATATCATTTCCGACAGTGTCACGCCGCTTTCCTGGAATCGAATTACGATACCGATATGCTGATGAATGGAAAATATCCTTATTATTTAAAAAGAAGGATCAGCGGTGGTCAGGGCCACTTATCGAACAACCAGGCTAAATCACTATTTATGGAACACCGCCCATCGTTCATGACCCATTTATTGCTGGCACACCTTTCAAAAGAAAACAATTGCCCGGATCTTGTCAGGCAATTGTTTAATCAACATGCACACCACACTCAAATTATCATTGCTTCCCGGTTCGAACAAACTCCTTTGTATCAAATCATTCCGGTGAGTGTTCCAAATTTTTCTTTACCTGTTTCTTTCTCTGTCCCTATACCAAAAGCGAAGCAACTTTCTTTATTCTGATTAGTGAATGCTCCTGTTTCTCTCCATACTGGGTCTTCCACCACCATTGGAATTGTTTCTTTCTCTTTCCACCGGAGCCGACTGGCGCGGCTGATTATTATTTATTCTTGGCTCACTGTTTCTTGCCGGCGCGTCATTATAGGTTCTTGGTGCAGGCCTGCTGATCTCTGGTCTTGAAGCAGGAGCGTGTGGTGCCGGTGAATATTCACGTCTCTGTTCGATGTTTGGCCTTTCCTGCGACTGGGGTACTGATATTGGTCTGTCGGGTCTATGACCACCAAGTGCACTTTCCCTTCTGTACTGTGACGGATCATAGTGGATGTTGTTATTGGGTCGGTTTACCGGACCTGAGCCACGTTCACCGTTGTTACCATATTGTTCGGTTCTTACGGGGGCCCTTGAATAATTGTTGTTGCGATTGTCATATCTCGGTCCACCGGAATATCTAACATTGCGGTTAGTGAAAATATTTACTACTGGCCTTTGCCTCTGGTAATAAAAGGAGTTTCTCTGGTAAGGGACACAATAATTGTCTATCCTCTTGTAACCCATGTAGCCGCGTTGCGCATACATCCACCTGTTAGTAGGGATTCGTCCGATAGATATATTGATGTCCATTCCGAACCCAAGAGGAGCCCATCCATAATAGTCATCGGCCTGGCTCCACATTACCCATGCAGGTGCATATTGGTAACCGGGTATCCAGATCCATCCATAGTAAGGATCCAGTTCCCAACGTCCGTAGTGGAAAGGAATGGCACCCCATTCGTAATCCGATTCCCATGACCAACCCTGGTTGGTATTAATCCACTGACCATTTGTGGAGTAAGGCCTGAATCCTGGTTCATTATATATCCAAACCTGTCCGTACCTGGGCATGTTCACCCAGCGGCCGTAAGGAGTAAGTTCATTGTAAAAATTACTGAAATTGGGATCATTGTATCCATTCTCGTTGCCATCCTGTGCGGCCGCCGGTTTAGAAACCAATGTTCCGGTGAAGGTGATAAGGGCGATGAGTAGAATGTTAAGCTTTTTCATAATGCATGTGTTTGTTCCTGGTGAATTAGACTGCGAATGGGTATTTGAATTTACAAATGGAACGTTAAAGCCTGACCCATCTGCCTTGCGCTCTTTGCGCCTTTGCGTGATCCATCTTGCGCAGTCGGGGATCACGCAAAGGCGCAAGGAGACGCAAAGAGCGCAAAGAGGGGTTGTTAACATGGAGATAATGTTGCCGTAATATTTCGGTAACATTGGCCGGATACTTTTGCAGTAAATTTTAAATAGTGTCAAAACTTTTATCTCTAATTTTCTCCCTCGTAATATTATTAGGTTTTAATGCTGCTTTTTCGCAGCAAAATATTAGCAAGGTTTCTGGTAAAGTGGTAGACGCGGAAACCGGCACCCCACTGGTGGGCGTTACCATCGTTGCATCGGGTTCGGACAAAAGTGTAACCAGCGATGTGGAAGGTGGATTTTTTATTCCACTCGAATCAGATAAAAAATACACACTAACGTTTACAAGCGTCGGTTATACTTCCAAGTCCGTAAATGACATTCAGTTTTCCCACAGCAATGTTCCCTTGCTTACTATTTCACTCACAAGAAGCGACAAGCAACTTGAATTGGTGGTAGTACGTGCAAGCATGCGTAAGGAAACATTATCCTCATTATATTCGGTTCAAAAATCAAGTTCCTCTATTTCCGATGGCATCTCTGCTGAAGTGATCCGTAAATCTCCCGACAGAAATACCGGAGAAGTGCTGAGGCGTGTTAGTGGAGCATCGATTCAGGATAATAAATTTGTAGTAATTAGAGGATTGAGTGAAAGATACAATGCATCGCTATTAAATAATTCGGTTTTACCAAGTACTGAAGCAGACAAAAAAGCATTTGCTTTCGATATTATTCCTTCATCCATCGTTGATAACCTGGTTATATATAAGTCTGCCACACCCGACCTTCCGGGTGATTTTTCAGGAGGTGCCATAAAGGTTTCGACCAAAGACTATCCTTCAAAAAAAATCAGTGACTTATCATTTTCGGTTGGATACAATACACTTACTACCGGAAAGAATTTTTATAAAGGTTTCCCAGATGGTAAATACGATGCTGTAGGGTTTCTTGATAATTCAAGATTAATGCCAGGCGCTTATTACAAAAACCGGTACGGATTTATCCTTCACAGCAGCGATTATAAATCGACCATCACCAAAATGTTCCCAAACACCTTTGGTTATGAATCGGCAATGAAAAGTGCACCGAATATCAATGTTTCTTACACCGGTGGCAATACCAATGTAAAAAATAATGGTACCAAATTTGGTTATATCTATTCTGTTGGATATTCCAATGGACGTGCGGCATCTGACCGTGAACGCGTAGACTATGATATTAACAAAAGGGAGCTTTATAATTACCACACTACTAATTACGACGAAAAAAATAATTTATCTGCCCTTTTAAACCTTACCTATTCCTATGGAAAGAGCAAGATCTCTTTAAAGAATCTTTTCAATAATACATTTGTAAAAACTACCGGCATACGTAATGGAATAAATACCGATAACGAAGGCGGTTATGATTTTAATATCAAGAGCTCCAACAGCGAAGTAACACAGAATGGCCTGGCTAATTCTGTGCTTGAAGGTTTACACAGGATCGGTAAGGACTGGACGGTTGATTGGAACACTTCTTTTGCCTTCACTTATAAAAATCAACCGGATCAACGGATATTGAGTTTCCGATCACCTGAAAATATTGATGGTGAGTATTACCTGAAACTTAGCAATGAAAATTCTCCAGAAATCAGAAATGCAGGTCGCGTATATTCTTTTCTTAACGAATACATTTATGGGGCATCGGCAAATGCGGTAAAACAATTTCGCATGTTCGGCCAGTTTCAAAAACTGAAGTTTGGAACGATGAACTACTACCGCGACAGAAATGTTGAAGTAGATGCGCTCGGATATGCATCTTCCAGTTTTCTGGGCACCACTATCAATG
>JBDTMM010000284.1:0-3921 GCA_039934275.1 Flavitalea sp.
TTTTTCGGGAAGCTGGTTGATGATATCATCCGCGATTTGCTTCCAATTCATTCCATCGAATTGTTTTTCTTTGATGTGCCTGTCGAAAAAGGTAACTACGCGCTGACTATTGCTACGGGCATAGTCCCATTCTTCCTGGCAATAATCACGCACGCCAACCTGTACCACTTTTTTAAGCTGCGGAATTTCCTGCAACGCGTTATACATCACACTGGCGTGACTGTAAATAAAATTTTCGTAGGTCTTTCTCATATCGAGGTGAGCATCGATCTGCAAAATTCCAAAGTCGCCATGGGTTTCACCTATAGCTTTAAAATATCCAAAGGAAACGCTGTGGTCGCCACCAAGGAGGGCAACGAGTTTTCCTTTATTCATTAGTTCTTTTGTTTGTTCGTACACCCAGTTATTCAAAAATATCCCGCCTTCATTAATATCCTTTAACGACTTTGACATGAAGGCATTTTTGGTCAGGTCTTCACCGCGGGAGATATAATCGATATATAGTTCTGCTTCTTTGCGGAGATAGTCGCTCTTCATTAATATTTTCTTATCAGCAGGTCGCATATAATATCCCTTTCTCCATGTGTGGGGATAGTCTGCATCGAAAACATCTACCTGCATGCTTGCTTTAAAAATGTGTTCGGAGGCGCGGGCTGTTCCTGCGTTGTAACTCACTGTTACTTCCCATGGAACAGGAAGTATGATCAGTTTCGCCTCGTCTTCTGTAATGGGGAAACCGTAAATGTTGTTTGTGGGATTGCTGGGGGCATTCAGATCAAAGTCAGAAAAATTGCTCATTCCTTATATTCATTTTGTAAAGCGATGCAAGGTAAGAACAAAATCCGGGGAAATGGTTTTGGGGATGGGGCTAAAGGAAGCTGAATGTTTCAAGCAAAGGCACAAAGTTGGCTGCAAAGACGCAAGGTGATGAAGATGATAAGGTGGAAGAATATCAACTGTTTCTATTTAAGTGATTTCATTGCGCATTTGCAGCCAACTTTGTGCCTTTGTGTTAAATGTATTTCCCCCCAAAGTTTATTTGAGTGAAACGAGATTGTTTTTGAACTAACTTGCAACCGAATAGTAAATTATGAAGAAAATACATGTTGTAATGCTGGTGGGTATTGCTGCCGTTATTGCGGTACTGATAAGCATGATGGGTGATCTGTCAACCTACGAAACGCTGGCTTCTGCGAAGCAAAAAGAAGGAAAATCGGTGACGATCATCGCCAAACTGGATAAAACCAGTCCCATATTTTACGACCCGGCGAAAAATGCCAATTTCACATCGTTCCATGTGGTAGATTCTCTCGGAAACAAGGCGAAGGTGGAATATTATTTTGAAAAGCCTTTCGACATGGAAAAGAGTGAACGTATTGTTTTAAAGGGCAAAATGAAGGGCGATGTTTTTGAAATCAGCCGTAAAGACGGTATCCTGATAAAGTGTCCATCAAAATATAAGGACGATCCCAAAGCTGCGCAGAATAACCTGAGTCAAAATTGATCTGACGATGAAATATGTAGGTGAACATCTCATGCCGGGTCAGCTCGGTCATTTCTTTCTGGTTTTGTCATTGGTTTCTTCACTGGTAGCAACAATTTCGTACTGGAAGGCTACGTTGGCTGCAGATTTTAACGATATGCAAAGCTGGCGCCGTCTCGGACGCATCGCTTTTTCGATTGACGCTTTTTCGGTAATGATCATTTTCGCCATCATTTACTACATCATTTCAAGTCATTATTTTGAATATTATTATGCCTGGAACCATTCGGACAGGTCGCTGGGCCTGGGATATTTAGTGAGCAGCATCTGGGAAGGACAGGAGGGCAGTTTTTTATTATGGACCATGTGGCACGGGGTTCTCGGCCTGGTTCTGATCAGGACCTCAAAGAAGTGGGAAGCACCGGTAATGACTGTAATCAGTCTTGTGCAACTTTGTCTCGCTACCATGGTGCTTGGTGTTTACGTTTTCGGTTTAAAGATTGGCAGCAACCCATTTTTATTAACTAGAGAAGTTTTCCAGGATGCGCCGATATTCAATACGCCCGATTACATCACTAACGGAAGCATACAGGACGGCAATGGATTGAATCAATTGCTGCAGAATTACTGGATGGTAATTCACCCCCCGATATTGTTTTTGGGTTTTGCTTCCACCATTGTTCCATTTGCATATGCTATTGCAGGATTATGGAAGAAGGATTATGGCGGTTGGATAAAATCTGCCATGCCCTGGTCGTTATTTTCTGCTGGAATTTTAGGTTTGGGTATTATGATGGGCGCACGATGGGCGTATGAATCGTTAAGCTTTGGTGGCTTCTGGGCATGGGATCCGGTGGAAAATGCATCGCTGGTTCCCTGGCTGGTGATGGTTGCGGGGATACATACACAACTCATTTATAATTCTACGGGGCATTCCTTAAGGCCAACTTATTTTTTCTTTTTGGCAAGTTTTGTACTGATACTTTATAGCACCTACCTCACGCGCAGCGGCGATCTGCAGGATACTTCGGTTCATGCATTTACCGACCTTGGTTTGAACTGGCAATTGCGTTCGCTTGTGGGCGTTTTCTTTATTCCTGCGGCAATACTTTACGTGGTGCGATATAAACAAATTCCAACGATCGTTAAGGAAGAAAGTTCCTATTCGCGTGAATTCTGGATGTTCATAGGGTCGCTGGTATTGTTTCTTTCGGCAGGGTTCATTCTCATCTTTACCTCTCTACCTGTTATCAATAAATTATTTGCCACCAAATTTACCGTTGGTGCCGAAGTGGAATTTTTCTACAACCGCATACAGATATTCGTTGCCGTGGTACTTGGCGTATTAACAGCCATCACGCAATACCTGAGATACAAAACTACAAACCCGAAGTATTTCGGAAAAAAGATATTGATTCCAACAGTCATTGCTATTTTAATATCGGCCGCTATCAGTTATTACGGCGGCATCGATTACAATAAATTCGGTCCAGGTTTTCTTGCTGCCATACATCTTGCATTATTTGCAGGGGTGTATACGGTTGTGGCAAATTCCGGATATATATGGTCAGGGTTAAATGGAAGACTGAAAGCTGCGGGTGCATCCGTTGGCCACGTTGGTTTTGGTTTGATGCTGCTTGGTATTCTTATCGCTTCATCTAAAAAAGAAGTGTTATCGATCAACCGTGTTAATCCATTGAATTTTGCACCTGAATCAAAACAAAAAGGAGAAGAAAACCTCACCATGTTCCAGGGCATCAGGATAGACATGGGCAAGTACTGGGCAACGTACCAGAAAGATAGCATTGACAAGTTCAACAAAACGACCTATTTCCATATCGATATGGAATCAAAAACCGGGAAAGGAAAATTTGAGCTGTTGCCCGAGGCTATTAAAAACACCAAGGGCCAGCAGGGACAGTCTTTTAATCCCGATGCCGAGCACTATTGGAACAAGGATATTTTCAGTTATGTGAACTACGCGGAAACACTGAATCAAGAGGCTGATACGGCTACATTCAGGCTGCATGCCATGAAACCAGGCGATACCATCTACTATTCCAATGGTATTATCGTGCTCGATAAAGTGGTTCCGAACCCCGTAACAGAAAAGTTTACGTTTACTCCAAAGGACACCGCGATAATGGCTGATCTCAAAATCACCACATCCGACGGCCGTAGGTATACGTCTACACCGATTTTCTTCGTAAAAAACAACCGTGTTCAGTACGTCATGGACACCGTTTTATCACAGGGACTCGCCATAAATCTCTCACAGGTAGTTGACAATAAACACATTGGGATAAGCGTTAAGGAATCATCGAGAATGACACCTTTCATTGCGCTTAAAGTTTTGCAGTTTCCCTTCATCAATTTATTGTGGGTAGGAACGATACTGATGGTTACCGGCTTTGTAATGAGCATAATACGCCGTACAA
>JBDTMM010000285.1:0-3917 GCA_039934275.1 Flavitalea sp.
CACGACAGCTCAACCAACGGCCTTATAAATGCGTATAAGAATATGAGAGGGAACAATTAATATTCCAGGACAACGTTTTTTGCGTAGTTTAAGGGTAATAATAGAATAAGTTAACCTATGGGAACACTTAATATCCAACGTTTCACATTATTAGGGGCTCTGATCCTCCATTTTACTTTCGGTTACTCACAAGGAGGTTTGTACGAAGTTTCTACCAATGAAAAGATCAGCAATTCCACGCTCATCATCGAAGGTAAGGTTGTCGCACAAAAAGGAATATGGAACGCACAGCATAATATGATTCTTACTTCCAATGTGGTGGAGGTTTACAAAATATTTAAAGGGGCACTTCAGAAGAATACTATTAATATCATTACCATCGGCGGCAATATCGGCTCCGAAATGATAGTAGCCAGCCACCAGCTTGCACTTACTAAAAATGCGATAGGCGTTTTCTATTGCAGGCAAACGCCTCTCACCAGAGGCATTGCAGGTGATGCTTACGAAGTGTACAGCAGCTCACAAGGGTTTTTAGAATATGATCTTCCCACCAACACAGCTTCATCTCCATTTAATAAGTATCAGGACGTAGAACATACTTTATACCCGGAATTGTTTAAAAAAACCGGCAGGAAGGCAGAAATAAAAAACAGGTTATTCAGTATTGAGGAAGCAAATAAGTTGCTCACAACACAATCCTCTAATTCAACCCTTGCTCCTGTCATCTCCTCATTTAGTCCTGCTTCAGTAGAAGCAGGTGCTTATGCCGACCCCACCAACAATGTGCTTACTATAAATGGTTCGGGTTTTGGAAGCAGTCCCTCTGGAAGTGCTGCCATTCTCTTTCCTGATGCCGATAAGGCAGTAGGCAATTTTGTTACCATGGCATATGACACGGCTAACATCGTTTTATGGACAAACACTCAAATCAAGGTGATGGTTCCTCCGCCAGCTGGAACAGGTGTATTTCAGGTAAGAGATGCAAGTGGTAACACAGCAACTTCAGCAACACCCATTAATGTAATATTTGCCGTACTGGCTACTTATTTAAATGGTTTTGGTCCAAAACAATTTAATCTCATTAATCGCAATGGTACGGGTGGGTATAATATAAAATACAGCACCAACACAGCGAATAGCGGGGTTGATATTAATGCCAGCGCTGCAAAAGCAACCTTTCAGCGCGCGCTTGATACGTGGAAAGAAAGCGCAGGAGTAAATTTTGTTGAAGCGGGAACTACCACGTTGCAGGCATTAGCACGGAACGATGCAAACAGCGTAGTGATGTTTGATAATGGAGGAACAGGCATTGGTCCAATGCCCGCAGGGGTACTTGCAACCTGCTATTCCTATTTGGGCCTTTGCGGAGACGCAATCACTACTAGTGAGGGATTTGAAGCCGGGTTCGATATTGTTATTCGCAATGAAGGATATTCAACCGGCACCATTAATTTTTCATTCGGACCGTGCTCACCCTTTAATTCAACTACGGGAAATGCCGTAGATCTTGAAACCGTGGTGCTTCATGAACTTGGTCACGCGCTTACGCTTGCGCATATTATCGATGGAAATGAAGCCGGTGGAGGACCTGGCCTAAACAATCCGGCGAAGATCATGAACTATTCTGTTTCGTATAATATGAGAAGAATAAGCCTCGATTACTCCGCAAAAATGGGAGCCGCCTATACCGTTACGCCACATGGATATTCTTATGGAAGCTGCCTCGGAGGAAGTCCCGAAATGGTGCCACTTGCAATTACCACAGAATCGAAAGATGAATGCCCCATTTCATTTCCCAGCACCGCAACACCCTTATTCAGTACTGTTCCATTTGACCTGGTACACGCTACCAGTAATAAATATGTAGACCCTAAGTTAACGCAGCTCACTACCGATAATACGGGAACAAGTATTACCAATACCGCATACTATGCCTTTAAAACAAATCCTACGGGTGGAGATGTATCGCTCGAAGTAACCAACTATACCACCAATCCAACAACACTTGCCGCGTGCACGGTTGGAACTCTTGGAATACCAGTTACAGGCGTTCAAATGGCACTTTACCAGGTGGCATCATGCCCTGGAGGCCAATCGTTTCCAACACCGGTGGCCGCCCTTACATTTAAGACAAATGGAGTACTCCCTGTAATTACCGGGTTAGGTGCAGACCAAACCTACCTGATGGTGTTAGATGGAATTGAAAATACCAAGGCAACATTCAATATTGTATTCTCGGGCTCAGCGCTTCCATTAAAATTTAATGATTTTGCCGGTGAGATCTTTACTTCATTTAATACAATTACCTGGAAAACAGACAAGGCTTACGAAGTTGAAAGCCTAAACCTCGAACGCAGCTCCGATGGCGTAACTTTTTCCGACATTGATGTAGTTACCGATCCTGATCTGCAGGCCGACGGATCTTTCAATGACAGCAGGTTTTTGCCCGGCGCAAATTATTACAGGCTCGCTGTTCATAATACCAATGGCTCCATCGCTTATTCAAAAGTGGTGGTGCTTACGCGTACTGAAACTTTCAGAGTGAATGTATATCCAAATCCCGCTGTTGGAACATTGAATGTAGAAATACTCAGCAATGTTACCGGCAAATATGGAATTGTATTGCACAATTCACTTGGACAAAGGGTGTATGACAAACAAATTTCAGTTGTTCCGGGTAACCAGTCAGTTCCTGTGGATGTTACCAGGTTCAGGGCAGGAGTTTATCACGTCACCGTTTATGGTGAAGGGAATAACAAAGTGAAATCCGCTACAATTACTATCCAGAATTAATTAAGAAAAACCGGCTTACCATTTATCTACTTCTTCAGAAGCAGCAGGGCCGGCAACCGATGACACCTCGACTACAGAAGGAACTGGAATCACTGGAATAGAGCCCACAGGTGTTGCAATCGCAACTTCAGGAACGGTTTCCTCGTGGCTTTCGTGGTTTTCTTCATTTTCCTGAGCCTGGTCGTGATTGAATGCATCGAAATCAAAGTCGGGCATGAGGTCGGTCTTTACGTAATCGACCGCTTCGGTAAGTGCTTTCAGGAATTTATTGAAATCTTCCTTGTAAAGAAAAATTTTGTGCCTGTCGTAACCATCTTCATTGAACTTTTTACGGGATTCAGTGATGGTAATATAGTAGTCATTTCCCCGTGTGGCCCTCACATCAAAGAAGTAAGTTCTTCTTTTTCCAGCCCTAATGCGTTTACTATAAACGCTTTCCATTCTCTTTTCATTATTTTCGTACGCCACGTTCAATTTTTTTTTTACAGTTAAAGTTTCGGTTAGAGTGCTTTACAAATATAATATTGTTTTTGAATCAGCAAAATTTTTACAAAATTGTTGAACAGTTGGTTTCTAACCTTCACTTTAAAGTGTTGCCGAATGGCCTACGAAGGTTCTTCTTCCCTTCTTTGCTGCTGGTATAAAAAGGTGTAATGACCATTGAGTTGCAGTAATTCCTGGTGCGTTCCCTGTTCAATGATCTTTCCTTCTTCCAGCACTACTATTTTATCGAATTTGAAAAAGGGTAATATCCTGTGGGTGATGATAATCGCTGTCCGGTCGTTTAGGAACTTGGTAAGGTTGGAAAGAATGTCCTTTTCGGTTCTTGCATCCACGGCGCTGAGGCAATCATCAAAAATGATCACCTTCGGGTCTTTGATCAACCCCCTCGCGATGGATATTCTTTGTTTTTGTCCTCCACTAAGAGTTACACCCCGCTCGCCTACCATGGTTTCGAACTTTTCGTGAAAATTCAGGATCTCTTTTTCTATACTCAAATTTATTTTTATTCCGAGATCATTTTTCGAAAAATATTCTTCCATTTGCTCTGAAAAATGATGAACGTTAACAACGATTTCTGTTATTCCTGACAAGATAAGCTTTCTCAAAACGTGTTCGATAAA
>JBDTMM010000286.1:0-3910 GCA_039934275.1 Flavitalea sp.
ACCCCCTTACAATCGACAGGGTTAAGAAAATAAAGTTCGATAACAGCAAAAATATTATTCCGCAGGAACTTGAACCGGCTGAAGTAACCAGCAGCAAACCAAAAGAAATAGAACCTGAATTTGTTGACCTGGTAGGACAGATTAGTTTAAAGACTTTAGACAAAGCGGAAAAGAAAAAGCGCCAGGGCGGACCGCCGACTCAACAGAAAAGGGATAATAATAATAATAATAGAGATAATCGTCCGCAACAGAGGTCACCGAACAGACAAAATACTCCTCCGCCCAATAATAATAACAAGCCAAATACACCACCTAATAATATAGATAGACGGCCTAAGAAATAATTTCAGCTTTTTGGACTAAGAAGTCTTTAAGGATACCGGGGATAAAGTTTCCTTCACTAAGGGGCATGAGGGTTCCATTTTCTAAGTTACCTACCGTCTCCATCGAGGAGATTGCCTATGCCACCGAGGATGCTGCCTTCTTCTTTCCTTTTATAAGTTCCGTATGCGAGTATTCTTCCTGCGAGCCTGCTGATTGGAAGTGTTTGTATCCACACTTTTCCAGGGCCGCGAAGTGTTGCAAAGAACAATCCTTCTCCACCGAATATTGAATTCTTTATTCCACCAACGAATTGAATGTCGTAGTTGACAGTTTGTGTAAATGCAACGATACAACCGGTATCGATCTTTAGCAGTTCACCGGCCTGTAATTCTCTTTCGGTTACGTGTCCGCCCGCATGAACAAATGCGAGGCCATCGCCTTCGAGTTTCTGCATAATAAATCCTTCTCCGCCAAAAAGTCCTGTACCAAGTTTTCGTTGAAACTCGATCCCTATTGAAACGCCTTTTGCTGCGCATAGAAAAGAATCTTTCTGACAGATCATTTTTCCGCCCATTCTCAAAAGATCTATCGCGATGATTTTACCCGGATAAGGCGATGCGAAGCTTACCTTTCTCTTAGAAACGCTGGTGTTGGTGAATGCGGTCATGAATAAACTTTCTCCAGTTAATACACGCTTTCCCGCCGACATTAGTTTACCAAGTATGCCCTGTTGGGGTTTTGAGCCATCACCAAAAATGGTTTGCATCTGAATGCCATCGTCCATCATCATAAATGCACCACTTTCTGCTACTGCGGTTTCATTGGGATCCAGCTCCACTTCTACGTATTGCATTTCTTCGCCGTGGATCTGGTAATCAATTTCGTGATTAGATATCATCGCCAGTTTTTTATCTTATTAAATAATATATTAAGAAGGGTATACAATTAAAATAAGATCCCGCATACATACACGGGATCTTACGAACACTAAAAACTAAAACCAGCTTCCTATAAATGCTTCATTTGTAGTTGATGGCGAAACCCTTGCTCTTCGCCTGCTTCTTCTGAATGCCTGGCGAACGGAGGTAACGATCATCAGCAACAAGAATAAGATCGTTAATGGAGGAATGCCCAAAATTGATATCCATTTACCGCCATAGAATTTACGCATCGGCCTTCTTAATCTTTCCGCGATCAGGTACATGCTCGGAACAACTAGCAGCGTCATGAAGAAGGCGGATATCAATCCAAATATGATTGTCCATGCGAGTGGTTTCCAAAATCTTGAACTATCGCCCCCGATAAAAATGTGCGGGTTAAGGTGTTCGAATAAGGAAACGAAGTTGATATTGAAACCGATACCCAAAGGTATCAATCCGAATATTGCTGCAAGCGCTGTAAGTAACACAGGAATGATACGCGTTTTACCAGCTTGTATAACCGCTTCGCGCGTTTTTAACCCTCTTGATCGCAACTCATCAGCAAACTCAATCACAAGAATACCATTTTTCACCACTATACCTGCAAGACCCACCACTCCAAGACCAGTAAATGCTACCGACACTTCCATTCCTGTTAATGCAAATCCGAGGAACACCCCAATTACACTGAATATAATTTCGGTAAGAATGATCACCGATTTACTGATAGAGTTGAATTGCAAAACGAGGATAAATAATATCAGCATCAATGCAATTACCATTGCCTTTCCAAGGAACGCCCCGGTTTCGGCCTGTTGTGCACCTTCGCCCGTTTGCCTGATGGTTACGCCTGGTTCAGCCTGAAACTTATCGAGGTATGTTTTTATCTGGGAGTTCACTGTTGTTGGGGAATAGCCCTGAAGAACATTTGAACGCAGAATGATTGTTCTTTTATTATTTTTTCTTTTCACACTTCCAAGTGTAGTGGTATAATCCACTTTCACCAGCGAACTCATGGGAATATGTTTGATACCACCAGAGGCAATGTCGCGGAAGGTAATGTTCATGTTCAGGAGATCCGCCAAATTTTTTCTTTGCAATATTTCATTTCGCAACTGTATCTTATATTCATCTTCCCCATCTTTTATTTTAGAAACTTCCCTACCGAATACGGCAGTACGTATCTGTTGTCCGATCTGTGAAGAAGAAACACCTTCTATCAATGCTCTCTCACGGTCAACAGTAAGCGAAACTTCAGGGTTTGTAAGATCAACATCCATTTTTAATTCTTCCACACCCGGTACGCGAACAGAATCGAGAATATTTTTAAGGTGAATGGATGACTTAATGAGGTTATCAAAATCTTCGCTCGCTATTTCAATATTGACAGGCGGGTCTGTAGGTGGACCGCTGCTTTCCTGGTCAACCGATATTTCGGCACCGGGGATCCCCTTCATTGCATTTCTTATAGAATCGAGATAAGATGCGGTTGAAACGCCGCCCCTGTTTTCGAACTCAACAAATGAAACCTGCACGCGGCCCAGCTCTGCACGTGTGCTTCTATCGCCGCTTGAAGGATCCGCTGCACCAACACCTACGTTTGAAATGATACTTTCAACAACGGGATTCTTCTTGCCATTATCCATACCCAACACCCTGTACACTCTATGTTCCAGAATGCGTGTTATCGAATCGGTATAATCAACACTGGTGCCAACGGGTTCCTTTAAATAAACATAGATGAAGTTCGGATCGGCCTTTGGAAAGAAAACAATTCCCACACGACCACTGGAAACTGAACCAATAAATATAAACAGGCTGACAAAGAAAATGAGAATAGTTATAAGCAACACATACACCGGCCTCCGGCCCTTTAACGACCATCTCAACAGCGTTTCATACCTGCGCATTACTGAAGGGAGTACCCTGTTTTGAAAACCATGAATGATCTTCCCAAGTATAAAATGATTTAATAAAACAAGGATTACGATCAGGAGAATTAAATTTCCCCAGAATGGTTGCCCTGTACCATCCAGAAGGATACCAACACCGAGACCGAGCCATAAACCGGGTTTTCGGAATATATCCATCTTTGATTTACCTTCTTCATCGGAGTGATTCATGAAGTCCACAGCAAAAACAGGGTTCATAATAAACGCTACTACAAGCGAAGCCGTTAGCGTAAATATCAGCATCACCGGCAGGTAGATCATAAATTTACCAATGATCCCCGGCCAGAATAGTAGTGGAAAGAATGGCGCAAGGGTGGTAAGTGTTCCTGCAAATACAGGAATAAATATTTCGCCCGCGGCCATAATTGCCGATCGCTCCGAATTAATTTTTCCTTTTCCCTGTACAAATATTCTGTGCGTATTTTCAATTACCACAATCGCATCATCCACAATAATACCCAGCCCAAATAATAACGCAAAGAGTACAATGAAGTTTAGAGTAACGTGTGCACCAACCATTAGATCCGCTGCAGGTAGAAACAAGAACGCCACAAACATACTCAACGGCACACTCAATGCAACGAAGAATGCATTGACCACACCCATAAAAAACATCAGGATTATCAGCACCAAAACAAACCCAATAACAATTGTATTTACAAGATCATTAAATGAATGACTTGCATTTTTACTAAGGTCACCCGTCATTACAAT
>JBDTMM010000287.1:0-3901 GCA_039934275.1 Flavitalea sp.
TATAATCGCCGCAGAGAATAATTTTTGGATGCAATTTTTTGAGGTCCTCTAAAAATAAATAAAACTGTTCGAGCCATTCGTATTTGAATCCCTGGCGAAGGTCACCGGAAGTGCCGGAAGGAAAATAGGCGTTGATCAAGCGTATATCGCCAAAATCGAGCTGTACTATTCTGCCTTCATCATCACTTACTTTATGGCCGTTGCCATAAAGTATATTATCGGGTTTACGTTTTGTAAAAACCGCAACGCCACTGTATCCTTTTTTTTGTGCAGAGTACCAGTAGTCGTGGTAACCGAGGTCATTAATTATTTTGAAATCGATGTTTTCCCTGGTGGCTTTTGTTTCCTGCAAACATATTACGTCTGCGGGATCGGTTTTAAGCCATTCAATAAATCCTTTATTGATTGCGGCCCTGATACCATTTACATTATAGCTGATGACCCGCATATTTGTAGTAAGATCAGTTGTCATACTCTAATATAGGCATTAACCATTTTTCAATAATGTCTACGGGCATTTCTTTTCTTGCTGCATAGTCTTTTACCTGGTCGCGGGTAATTTTACCCACGCCGAAATATTTGCTTTCAGGATGAGAGAAATACCAGCCACATACGGATGAAGCCGGAAACATGGCAAGCGACTCTGTTAAAATGATGCCCGTTTTTTCGGTGGCATCCAGCATTTCGAATAATTTAATTTTCTCCGTATGGTCGGGGCAGGCAGGATAACCGGGTGCCGGACGGATACCACGGTAAGATTCTTTTATTAATTCTTCGTTGGTAAGTTTTTCGTTTTTATCGTAGGCCCAGTATTCTTTTCGTACCAGCTCGTGTAATTTTTCTGCAAGCGCCTCTGCAAAACGGTCTGCTAGTGCCTGGAGAATAATTTTATTATAGTCGTCGTGGTTTGCTTCAAATTTTTTAATGTGTGGTTCTATGCCGTGAATGGTTACTGCAAATGCTCCAATATGGTCAACGATACCTTCTTCGGCGGGAGCTATAAAATCGGATAGCGACATATTGGGCTGGCCACCTGCTTTTTTGGGTTGCTGTCTTATTGATTCCAGTTTTACAGTAGATGCATCATCTTTCAATACGGTTATTGTATCCTTGCCATTTGAATTTGCTTTCCAGAACCCTATCACCGCAGATGGACGGAGCCATTTCTCTTTAATGATTGTTTTTAATAATTGCTGTGCGTCGTTATACAATTTTGTGGCTTCCACGCCAACGAGCGAATCTGTTAATATATCCGGGAATTTTCCATGCAGTTCCCATGCAATAAAGAATGGCTGCCAGTCAATATATTTCACCAGATCTTCCAAATTAATATCATTAAGGGCCCTGTTGCCGGTGAACGAGGGAGTAGGAGGGGTATATCCCTTCCATTTAATATCCGTTTTATTGGCTTGCGCTTCTATCAAACTAAGATATTGTTTGGCTGATTTTTTATTGGCGAAGTCTTGAGCAAGTCGGAGGTATTCCGTATTAACATCAAACAGGAAACCTTTTTTCTGTTCCTTGCTTAACAATGATCCTGCAACGGTTACACTGCGCGATGCATCGAGCACGTGCACAACGCCCTGGTTGTACTTTGGTGCAATCTTTACCGCGGTGTGCATTCTTGAAGTAGTTGCTCCGCCGATCATGAGAGGTAGCATCATATTACGTCGCTTCATTTCATTGGCAACGTTTACCATTTCATCCAGTGACGGTGTGATCAATCCGCTCAGCCCGATAATGTCAACCTTTTCCCTTTCGGCGGTATCCAAAATCTTATCAGCGGGAACCATCACTCCAAGATCAATAATATCATATCCATTACAGCCGAGTACTACGCCAACAATATTTTTCCCAATGTCGTGAACGTCGCCTTTTACGGTAGCGAGCAGGATGCGAGCTGCACCACCCTGACGTGCAAGCGGGTTGGTTCTTTTCTCTTCTTCTATAAACGGGGTAAGCACGGCGACACTTTTTTTCATCACCCTTGCGCTTTTTACTACCTGCGGTAAAAACATCTTACCAGATCCAAACAGGTCACCCACTACATTCATCCCCGCCATCAGCGGGCCTTCTATCACGTCGAGCGGACGTGGGTATTGTTGCCTTGCTTCCTCGGTATCCGCATCGATGTAGTCGGTGATGCCATTTACCAGCGCATGTTTCAGGCGCTCCTCTACAGAAGTTGACCGCCACACGTCATCTACTTTTATAACCTTTCCTTTCGCTTTTACGGTTTCAGCAAAGTTGATCAGTTTTTCAGTAGCCTCGTTATTATCGTTGTTGCGGTTAAGTATTACCTCTTCGCACAGATCGCGCAGTGCGGGGTCTATTTCATCGTAAACAATGAGGTTTCCCGCATTAACAATGCCCATGTTCATGCCGGCTTTTATAGCATAAAACAGAAACACGGCGTGCATGGCCTCTCTAACGGTTTCGTTACCACGAAAAGAAAAAGATAGGTTACTTACGCCCCCGCTTACTCCCGTAAGGGGCATACGGCGTTTTATTTCACGGGTCGCTTCTATGAAATCGACACCGTAGTTGTTGTGTTCTTCAAGGCCGGTGGCGATCGCAAATATGTTTGGATCGAAAATGATATCCTGTGGTGCAAAGCCAACCTGTTCTGTAAGAATTTTATATGCCCGGGTACAGATGTTTATTTTTTTGTCTTTGGTATCGGCCTGTCCTTCTTCATCGAAGGCCATTACTATCACTGATGCGCCATAGCTCTGGCAGATAATGGCCTGCTCTATAAATTTTTTCTCTCCTTCTTTCATGGAGATGGAATTCACGATGCACTTTCCCTGCACGCATTTTAAACCCGCTTCGATGATCTCGAATTTTGATGAGTCGAGCATCACGGGAATCTTTGCAATGTCGGGTTCGCTTTGCATGAGGTTCACGAAAGTGGTCATTGCGAGCACGCCATCGAGCAACGCATCATCCATGTTCACATCTATGATCTGCGCACCGCTTTCTACCTGCTGGCGGGCAACGCTTAGCGCTTCTTCATATTTATTTTCGCGGATCAACCGTGCAAATTTTTTGGAACCGGTAACGTTTGTACGCTCGCCTATGTTCACGAAATTTGTTTCGGGTCGAACAACTAGGGGCTCTAATCCCGAAAGCCGGAGGTATGGTTTTATGGACATTTAAGTTTGTTCTTCTTTTTAGTTTGTTTCCTGATAGTTGTTTAAACCTTTAACGCTTTAACTGGGAAGAAATTTTGAGCTATGAATAAATTTAAACCACGAATGAATAGCTATTCGAATCAGGAACTAAGTTTATTCTGCTTCAGTTATCAGTTCTGGTTCGGGATTTAATTCTACTTCGGGTAATTTTCTCGGCCTCATGTTCTTTACACTTTCTGCGATGTGACGAATATGATCGGGAGTGGTGCCGCAGCAACCACCCACGATATTCACGAACCCCTGCCTTGCCCAGTCTTCGAGGAAGTGCGCAGTGGTGTCGGGCGTTTCATCGTATTCACCCATAGGGTTTGGCAGCCCTGCATTTGGATATGCAGACACATAACAGGAAGCGAGCTGCGACAGTTCCGCAATGTGCGGACGCATTTCTTTTGCACCAAGCGCACAATTTAATCCAACACTCAATGGCCTGGCGTGTGCAATGGATGTATAGAATGCTTCGAGCGTTTGGCCACTTAGTGTTCTTCCCGATGCATCGGTGATGGTACCACTGATCATTACGGGAAGTGTTTCTGTATTGGTATCGCGGAAATATTTCTTTATCGCGAATATTGCTGCCTTTGCATTCAGCGTATCGAAAATGGTTTCGATGAGTAAAATATCAACGCCGCCTTCTACTAATCCGCTAATCTGTTCGTAATAGGCGGTCATTACTTCGTTGAAGGTAACGGCGCGGTAACCGGGATTAT
>JBDTMM010000288.1:0-3894 GCA_039934275.1 Flavitalea sp.
AACAATAATTTCCCTTTATTGATAAACTGACCGGGTTTGAGGTTTTCCATTTGCAGATACCCCGTGGCATTCGCTTTGATAAAACTTTTCAATAAAAAGGAAGAAGTGGCATTTAGCGCCATTGTATCACCAAAAGTTTTTTTGGTAATAGTGGTTATGGTAACGGGTGTTACCGGAACGGCAGGGTCTTCCGGAGCCGTTGCCGGTTGCTGGCAGGCAAAAAGTGCCAGCATCATAATTATGAAAATATAATATTTCATTGGCGAGCCTTGTTTCATTATCGGTTCCAGTAATTTAATTCGTTGATCAGTTGCAAATTATTTACAGTGCTTTGCGTGAGCAGATTTTTTGCGTTCAGGTAATTATTCAGTGCGATGACAAGGTCGGCAATTCTCACGTCGCCGGTTACCAATAGTTTATTGTTCACCTCAATCAGCCCTTCGGCATATTTAATTTGTGTATTGATCTGGCCGATCAGTTCCTGCGTGGAATGCAGTTGAATACCTAACATGCTGATTTGTTGCCGGTATTGCCTGCTGAAAAACTGCTGATAGTTTGTATTGGTTTGCTGAGCGATATCGAGCCTGCGGTATTCTAATTTCCGTTGATGGCCATCGTATATGGGAACAGTAAGATTAAATCCGAAACTGGTACCGAAATTCCGTAAGGGTAGCGATAGAAGAGAACTTACATAACCCGCATCTGCGAAAATATTCAATCTCGGTTTATAGATAAAATCAAGCGTTATTTTTTGGTTGCGCAGGGCAAGGCTGTCGAGCAGAAACTTTCTATAAAAAATGGACTGCTCCGCGTTGGGCAGTCTTACAAGAACAATATCCGGTTTCTGCAATTCGATTACCTGGGTATCGGTGATGCCACACAAATAATTCAGGGCGTACAGGTCCTTGTTAAATAATATTTCTGCCTGTGAAGTGGCGATGCGTTGCTGCTGGAGTGTAACAAGGAAGGTGAGATAATCCGTT
This sequence comes from Flavitalea sp., assembly GCA_039934275.1. Classification (GTDB taxonomy): domain Bacteria; phylum Bacteroidota; class Bacteroidia; order Chitinophagales; family Chitinophagaceae; genus Flavitalea. Next base: position 984 of record JBDTMM010000288.1, read on the forward strand.
TGTTTGTACACATTGCTTTGCGTGAGCTTTTTCAGAATGGTATCTTCTTTGTTGAGCAGTTGCTGAATATCTTTTGAAAAACGATACTGCTCGAGGTCGCCGTAGGTGGTGATGTATTGTGCGGTAACGGTTTTTATTAGCTCCTGCCTGGAGATGGCGGCAGTATTCTGAATCGCTTTTGTGGAGAGGTCAATGGTTTGAAATTGGTATTGCAGGTTTTTCTTACCGATAAATCTTTTATTAACCCCAACAACTGAGCTGATATTTGCGCCATTGGTAATAGCGCCGTCATAACCAACATTTCCGAAAACGGGTGCATATACAGAATTGGTGACTGCATTTACCTGAGGTAATAATGCGGCTCTTATTTTTTGACTGTCTATTGAATTAGAAAGCGTTTGATTTTGGTAATCTTGTAGCAGTGGACTGTTTAAGAGTGCCTGTTTTACAAAATAATCCACCGTATTGTCCTGCGCGAAAGACAAAGCGTGATAAAGCACCAAAAAGATCAGGCAGCGAAATTGTTTACTCATTGGCCGGAATTCATCATCAATTCATTTTCTCTACTACCAGCACCTGGAAGGTTCCGGGAATTTGCATGGGTCTGTCATTGTCTATTTTGGTTTCGTCGAATTCGGCGGTAGGGAGAAAGAGCGTGCCGTTATTATCGTCGAGGATAAGGGTACGGGCGCGTTTTTTGGTGGGATAATTTCCGATGACCGAATAATTATCTGCGGTGTTCTCTTTTATTGCGGTTATTGTTCCGTCTCCGCCGTTGGAGGTGAAAATCGTTTGGTCCTTGTTGCTGAATGCTACACCGTCGCAGCCTTCGCCGATTGGGAGCTGGGTGATTATTTTTCCCGATTGTGCATTGAGTACCACGAGTTTTTTATCGCAGCCGGCGAATAATCTTTGATGAGGTTTGTCGAATGCGAGACCTGTGGGTTCCTCGCCGCCGTTAAGTGGCCAGTGATGTAATACTTTTTTTGTGGTGAGGTCTATTTCTACAATTTCGTTTTTGTCTTCGATGTTCACGAAAAGTTTTCCCTTTTCATCGGACACGGCGGTTTCGGGTTTGCCACCCACTGCTATGGTAGTGATTACCGTATTGTTTTTTGGGTCGATGATGGAGAGTGAGGCATCTCTGCCGTTACAGGTGATGATGGTTTTTGTGAAGGGCTCATAAAGAATAGCGTCGGGATTTTTCCCGGTGGGGATCAGTGCGAGTGGGGTGTTTGTTATTGGGTCAAATACAGTGACGTTGTTGCTGCGCCCGTTGCTGGTATAGCCTTTGTTGAGCTCGTCGTTGAAGGCGATACCGTGGACGCCGTTGGTGTTGGTGATTATTCCGATGGAGTCACCGGTGGTTTCGTTTAGAATGTTTACCTGGGTTCCGTGCGAAACGTAAAGTTTGTGGTTATGTACTGCGATGTAGTCCCAGCCACCTGTGCTGGCAATGGGGAAGGTTTTGGTGATTTTATAACCGGGTGCAGGTTGTGCGTTTGCTATTGTGCTGATGCAGCATGCGAGGAGGAGGAGTAGTTTATTCATTCTTTAAAAGTGAGAATGAAATCTGAAGGAATGTTGGGGACACACCTAAACGCACCATTGACTGTATCAACCTGTATCGTTCAGCCGCTTCTGGAAACGGCGAATGGTTTACCAAAACGAAGAGAAGTTAAAGTTGCTCACAAGGGTAGTTTTACTATTGCATCTCTTCCAGGAGAGCTCAATCTTTGAGGTATAATTGGCGCGGTTAGCGCCATTTACGCTTCCAACATCCCCTGCAATCAGCCATATTTTCTGGTATTTTTCTGTTCCTATTTATTGCGATTTATAACCTGTAAATACCCCGATATGAAAACGTGCACCTCAGTGATTGTGGTTTGTATACTCACTTGTTGTTTTAGTTCCTGTACAAAAGAAATGAGCCTCGAAGACGTGGCCGCATCGGTAAAATTCAAATCTTTTGTGCTGGATAAAAAATTCCAGATCAGCGAATATTATTCTAACCGGCCGATCGACTACAATGAAGAAGACTCCGTTGTAAAATCGGAGACCGACCTATTTAAATATGCGAGCAGCTGGTTGAAAGACGATTACAACACCTTCAATTTATTTACCAACAAAGTGACCATAGAACAGAACACCAAAAAGATCTCCGGAAATAAGGATGCAATTATTACCAGAGACATTGCTGTTGGTGAAGATAAGAGTGGCGTTTATTTTACTTTCCTCGATTACCAGTATAATTCTTTTACTTATCGTCTTGTAGAATATAAGGAGGATTATTTTATACTCTCTGCGAGCTGGCACTCAGGCGCAACGGTGTATACCAAATTCAGGGTGGTGAGCCAGTGATCGATCGCTACAGCTTCAGGTTGATATCTTTGTGCACACAAAAAAGCTACCCTCTCGGGTAGCTTTAATTTTTCGTAGGTATCATGATTATTCTTTTACAAACCGTGGGTGTTTTTTTTGCTGTCAGATAATAATATCTCCAGGAAATATACTTGCATAATCTGACGGGCAAAATTCTTTGATGTATATGAATTGCACATTGGCAGTGGTAATATTTTTATCGAAGGTTTGGGCCGACGTGCTACAATAAATATAGCAGCAGCTTAATTGAATAAGCAGACGTATGGCTATCCTCATGATGAAGGTAATTTTCTAAAGGTTGTAAAGAGAGCTTTCTCCAGACAATAGAAAAATGGATGATGGCTTTAATAAGTGTTGAAAATTACAGTGGTGTTCCTTAGGGAAATTAGTGGAGTATGTTTAAAAGGGAAGGGATTAGGGAGCGCGTTTTAAAGGCAATAATTATACCATTTTACTGGCGCAACCGATTTATTTAATATGTGGGAAGTATTTATATTGGGAGGAGTGTATCTCATTTTAGTTGTATGGG
>JBDTMM010000289.1:0-3873 GCA_039934275.1 Flavitalea sp.
CTTCATATTAAAATTTTCTGCCAAACGCTTTTTGAAAATTCCAATGACGAGGTTGGGGGTACTAAGAAAGGAGAGACGGGATAACATTTGCTCGTCGATCACTTCGATCTTGGATAAATGGATTGCTGTGATCCTGCTGTTGGAATTCGTCCATTCTTCCAGGGCAAAAAGTTCCAGCAATTCTACAAGATCGGAGCCTAAGAGTTCGTTAATAATCTTTGGCCCTTCCGCTACGAAAACGCCATCGTCATCTCTTTGTTTTTTCTGGCTTAAACTTTGGATATATTTGACCTTCGATTTTACCATCATTGCATTTCCTTTAACCCATTATGCTCTTCTGCAGGCAAGTTAATTTTTTTATTATATTAAGATCAATCATTGCCGCAACATTGCTATTCGTGATTGTTCCTTCATGTAAAGTGCCGAAGAAATACCAGAAGAACAAACCTTTCATTTACAAATCAACGATTGTACTCAACAGCAACCTAAAATCGGGCAGGAAACAAGTATTGCACGAAAGCCTTGCTAACCAGATAGACGACAGCCTGAAAGTACGAACCGTTATAGCTGTGAGGTTCATCCCTCCCTTCTTTTATAACCGGTTATCCAAGCCACCGGTGTTTGACACCGCTTATATAGGCCGCTCCAGGATCTTTATGAATTCGCTGCTGAACTCGCAGGGATATTTCAGCCCTTTGATACGGGATACCTTTAGTATCGATACCGTCAGAGACCAGCAACGGGTTAGCGTGAAGTTTTTTGTAACGCCAGGTATGGCGCTGAAACTCGATTCCATTGCATATCAGCTATTGACTCCCGAATTGCAGGCGCTGGCCCTTTCAACACGCGAGAGTGCGCTTGCAAAAAAAAATGACCCCTATTCTGTACAGGCGATCACCAGCGAACTCGACAGGCTGCTAACCACCTTCCGCGATCATGGATACTACAAGATCAGTAAAGAAGACCTGTATGCCGAACAGGATACGGTTGTGGCCGCATTGATTGATCCGAGCCTTGATCCTTTTGAACAACTTGCTTTGCTCGATTCATTGCAAAAACGAAAAAAGCAACCAACCATAAATGTGATATTCAAACAAAGGCCGCCCAAAGACAGCACCCATATTGAAAAATACGCCTGGGGAAACATCAACGTTTTTCCCGACAGGAGCTTTGTCCAGGAGTCCGCTTCCGATACTAATTTAGTCAGAAAGGTTGGTCCATATACTTTCTATCACAATTCAGACAAATTCAAACTTCCCTTTATTGCGCGAAATATTCCAATAAAGCCAGGAGCACTGTATAAGCAATCCGACTACTTTAAAACTGTAAATACATTTACAAATCTTGGCGCGTGGCAGCAGGTTGACGTTGACCTTAGAGAACGGTTCGACAGTTTACACTTACTCGACGCTGATATATTATTATTTCCGGCAAAAAGGCAAAGCCTTAATATCGACGTTGAATCGAGCAGGAACACCAGCGACGTTTTTACGACCGGATCATTGTTTGGTTTAGGAATAAATCTTGGGGTAAAAAACAGAAATTCGTTTCACGAAAGCATTACCTCTACAACTAACCTGAGGTTTGGCGTTGAGCTGGGACCCAATATTATACAAACTTTCCAGGCAAGTTTTTCCCATAATATTTATGTGCCGCGTTTTATTGTTCCGTTTGGTATTAAAGTAGGAAGAAATGTAACAGCCCCCAGAACCATTTTTAATTTCAATACTGCTTACACAAGGCATAAGAGTTTTTACGACCTGCGATCTTTTAATACTTCCTTCGGGTACGACTGGTCGAAAAAGAACCACAGCTGGGCCTATATCCCCATCAATCTTGAATACACAAAAGTTTTTAAAGAAGACAGCCTAAATAAGTTGATAGATAGTTTGCCCGCAGTAGGTCTTGCTTTTAATGATGGATTGATCATTGGCCAGGTTTTGTCATATACCACAGGTAGCAGCAAAGGAAAAACGGTTAATTTTTTTCGCGCCCGCCTTGAAGAAAGCGGTGCAATTACCGGTTTGATCCACTCGCTCGACACCGGCGAGCTGAGAAGATTTATAAAGCTGGATCTCGAGTATAAATATTTTATTAATAATGCAAAATCAACCTGGGCCTTCCGTGTATTTGGCGGTTATGGATTGGCGTATGGAAAAATAAGGGGTGATACGGCTGAAAACAACCTGCCTTTTTTTAAAGCTTATTTTGCGGGTGGTCCGTATAGCATGCGGGCGTGGCCGATCAGGGGGCTGGGACTTGGCTCCTCAAATTTCCTGGATACTATTCCACTAAAAATACAACCGCCAAGATTTGGTGACATGAAACTGGAAGTGAATGTGGAATACCGCTTTAATTTAGCAACAGTATTTGGGATTAAAATAAAGAGTGCATTATTCGCGGATATGGGAAATATCTGGGGTAAATCATTTGACAAGAACTACAAAAAAATAGATTCGGCACAGTTTAAATTAAGTAGAATATATACGGATCTTGCAATAGGTGCCGGAACCAGTTTGCGATTTGATTTTGATTTTTTCCTAATCAGGCTGGATTGGGCCTACCAGGTAAAAAATCCTGTATTTGCCACGGCAAGTGAAGGTTGGTTTCACAAGCTGCAGATTAAGAGCGGGCAGTTTCAATTGGGGATAGGTTATCCGTTTTGATTCATGATAAAAGGCTTTTTAAAAACAACACATGAACAGAACCATTTTTGAGGAGGGGCAACTGCTGCTGATCGATAAACCTTATAATTGGACCTCTTTTGCGGTGATTAAATTATTAAGGTCCATTTTAAAAATACAGAAGATAGGACATGCCGGAACACTTGATCCGCTTGCAACAGGATTGCTAATCGTTTGCACGGGAAAATTTACAAAGAAGATCAACGATTATGTGGCGCAGGAAAAAGAATATACTGGAACGATCACCTTAGGTGCGTCAACTGCTACATTCGACAAAGAAAGTGAACCGGAAAATTGCAGGAGTACTGGTGATATAACTGAAGAAAGGGTAATTGCTGCTGCAAATTCCTTAACAGGTGAGATCATGCAAACACCGCCATCTTATTCCGCCATAAAGATCGATGGAAAGCGGGCCTATAAATTAGCACGCCAGGGTGGGGTGATTGAAATGGAGGCGAGAAAAGTGACCATCAATGAATTCTCCACTCAGTATCAAAATCCCGACGTAAAATTTAAAATCGTTTGCTCAACGGGCACGTACATACGTAGCATGGCCAATGACCTCGGAGAAGCACTGGGTTGCGGAGGTTATCTTTCTTCTCTTGTAAGATCAAGAATAGGCGATTTCTCACTGACGGAGGCAAGGTCGATGGATGAAACCATCGCTTATATCAAATCCATTATTAAATAGCCTGTCGCGCTTTTAGCTCTAAATATTTATTGACAATATTAATGGTCAGTTTCTCCGGAGGTGTAAGTATAGTGAATAATCCATATTGCTGCAGCTCGCGAACGATCTGTCTTTTTTCATCTGCAAATTTTTCGGCTATCGTTTTAATATACAGCGTTTCAATATCAGATGCCGTAGAAGCCGTCAACTCTTTCAATTCGGTATTTTCAAAAAACACTACCAGTACAAGGTGGGTTTTTGCTATGCTGCGGATATAAGGCAATTGTCTTTGCAGGCCCGAGAGTGATTCGAAATTGGTAAACAGCACAATGAGGCTGCGCTGGACGACGCGTGTGCGCATCGTAGCATATAATTTTTGAAAATCCGATTCCCCGAAATGGGTTTGCTGGTCGTACAGGGTTTCAAGAATGTTATTCATCTGCCCGGGCTTGCGGTCAGCCGCAACAATGTTGCCAATGGTATCCGCAAAAGTGATCAGTCCCGCCCTGTCCTGCCGAA
>JBDTMM010000290.1:0-3855 GCA_039934275.1 Flavitalea sp.
CGGAATGGGTAAACCCCTGAAACCCGCAGTCCCAGAATTTTCAACATTAAATCGTGCAAGTCTCCATGCTCCCGCGCATGGAAATAATACTGCAGGCGCAAGCAACCAGACCGATTCGTCGAGACCATTGCCCTCCCTTATCCATACAATTTTCAGTAATTGGTAAAGTATTAATCCGGGTGCTACACCAAAACTAACTATGTCCGCAAGAGAATCGAGCTGTGCGCCCATTGGGGATTGTGCTTTGAATAAACGCGCCACAAATCCATCGAGAAAATCGATGATTGCAGCGATGCCTATACATATACCGCCCCACCAGATCCTTTCGGGGAGTTGCGCAATATACGAGCCGTCTTCACTTTGTTCAACAAGTGTTTCACCGGTTTGAAGGATGAGAATGATGGCGAGGCAACCGAAAACTAAATTCAACAGCGTAAACAAATTGGGGATCTGCTTCATAATGATTATTTCTTCATCCGGCTTTCAATGTCTTCAACGGTGATTGGAATATTTTTCATAAGATCTTCATGGCCGTTTTCGGTGATGCAGATATTATTCTCTATTCTTATTCCCATTTTTTCGTCTTCAATATAAATTCCCGGTTCAACCGTAAGCACCATGCCTGGTTGCAGCGGGCCCGTTCTTGTTCCAAGGTCATGCACGTCTATACCAAGGTGATGTGAAATACCATGATAAAGAAATTTCTTATACGCCTTGTTCTCTGCATCCTCGTTTTTAATATCGCTTTCTTTTAATAAACCAATCTTTACAAATGTTTTCCCTGCTTCTTCCCCTACTTTATCGGTAAAATCTACGAGCGTTGTGCCTGGCTTCAACAGTGTTTTTGCGTAATTGTGTAAATGTAAACATGCATTGTAAACTTCTGCCTGTCTTTTTGTAAATTTTCCATTAACCGGTACCGTGCGAGAGAGATCGGCATTGTAACCACCGTAAGAAGCACCAAAATCCATCAGCACCAGTTCGCCATCCTTACATACGTTGTTGTTGGAAATATAGTGCAGCGTACGCGCCCTGTCGCCGGAAGCGATGATGCTGTTGTAAGCCTCACCCGATGCGCGTTGCGAAAGAAAAGAGTGTACAATCTCTGCTTCGATCTCGTACTCCATGGCGCCTGGTTTAATAAATTTTAATAATCGCTCGAAGGTGTTGTGCGTGATGTTTATCGCTTCGCTGATTACCGTAATTTCTTCTTTTGTTTTGATGCCGCGCAATTCTTTTAAAATACTTGCACTTCTTTTATACTGGTGCAGCGGAAATTTTGTTTGGATGTCTGCGATGTATCGATAGTCGCGCGTTAATTGGGCTGATGACTTTCGGTCGTTTTCATTTGAATTGAGATAGATGTTTGTGGCGTTGTTCAGCCATGCCTGGATTGGCGCATCGAGGCTGTCGAGCCACAGCACTGTTTTTATACCCGAGATTTTTTTTGCCTCCTCGTCCCTTAACCTTTTGCCGTCCCACTTCTCTTTTATTTCATTTGGGCGCACCAATACGAGTACCTCCCTAAGTTTTTTATCTTGGTTACCGGGGATCAATACCAGCATCGTGTCTTCCTGCATGATACCTGTGAGCCAATACAGGTCGGAGTTTTGCCTGAAGGTGTAGATGGCATCACCATTGGAAGTCACTTCGTCGTTGCTGTTGAAGATGGCGATGGAATCCTTTTCCATCCTTTCAATAAACCTTTTCCTGTTTTGGATGAATATAGATGGATCAAGCGGAAGATGCTTCATAATCCTGTAAAAATAAGGGAATGAAAATTTTTCCTTTATTCGAATCGGTTCATTCAATGAACAGACTTTATGATAAAGCGATGACACTAACGCTTGTTAGTTAGAGGATATTCAATACATAGCTAGTTTATGGCCTTTTTATTTAATTTCATCTAATTTAATGGTTTGTTTTTGATAAAATCTCAATATATCTTTGATCTCGCATTTTTAAAGCGCCTGCTATTATGCCAGTTATTGCTTCAACAAAAACAGCAGACAGCTCTTTATTATCGGAGCTATCCTTCACCAATAGGGTTCATTACCAGGCTTCCCCGGAACAACTTGTTGAACTTGCCCTGCGAAATAATGAGGGCAGGTTGAATAATACGGGTGCGCTTGTGATCCACACCGGTCAGTTTACCGGCAGGAGCCCTAAAGATAAATTTATAGTGAAGGACGACCTTACCGCTGATGTCGTTAACTGGAACGATTTCAACATCCCGATAGGGCACACGCATTTTGCAAATATCGCTTCCCGGGCCATGGAGCACCTGAATAAACAATCCGAAATATATATGCGCGATTGTTACGCCTGTGCCGACCCAAGATTCAGGTTAAGCATCAGGGTGATCACAGAGAGTGCGGCCGCTAACCTCTTTGCGTATAATATGTTCCTGCGGCCGTCTATTGACCAGCTCCTGCATTTTTCACCGGAGTGGACCCTATTATTTGCACCCACGCTAAAACTCAACCCGCAGATTTGTGGTACAAGACAATCAAACGCGGCAGTGATCAGCTTCAGTAAAAAGATGATCGTTATTGCGGGAACGGGTTATACCGGGGAGATAAAAAAAGGGGTATTCACAGTGCTGAATTATCTTCTTCCGTATAATAAAAACGTATTGAGCATGCATTGCTCCGCCAATATGGGTAAAGAAGGCGACACTGCCTTATTTTTTGGTTTAAGCGGTACGGGTAAGACCACCTTAAGTGCCGACCCAAATAGAAAATTAATAGGTGATGATGAACATGGCTGGTCTCACTTAAACATCTTCAATTTCGAAGGCGGCTGTTATGCAAAAACCATCGACCTGAGTGAAGAAAAGGAACCCGAAATATTTCATTCCATACGCGAGGGAGCACTGGTAGAGAATACCGTTTTTTATCCGGGGACAAATGAAATTAATTTTTCAGATAACAGTTTCACGGAAAATACGCGCGTTTCCTACCCGCTCCATTACATCAGCAATTCCATCGACCCGTCTGTCGGAAATATCCCTTCAAACCTATTTTTTCTAACCTGCGATGCTTATGGCGTGTTGCCACCTATTTCCAAATTAAACCCCGCCCAGGCGATGTACCAGTTTATTTCTGGATACACCGCAAAGGTTGCCGGCACTGAAGCCGGGGTGAAGGAACCCGTATCCACATTCAGCGCTTGTTTTGGTGCGCCTTTTATGCCTCTGCATCCGGGAAAATATGCCGCAATGCTTGGAGAGAAACTTCACAGGCACCATGTAAAAGTGTGGCTGATAAATACCGGCTGGACGGGCGGTGGAGTAGGGGTGGGTACAAGAATGAACTTGTGCTACACACGTGCCATGATCCACGCAGCTCTTGAAGGCAAACTCGATCACGTTGGTTTTGGCAAACATCCTGTTTTTGGGATGGATATTCCTGTTAGTTGTCCCGGCGTTCCTGCGAACCTGTTGAATCCTAAAGATACCTGGTCGGATAAGGATGCTTATGATGCAAATGCCTCGGAACTTGCACGGCAATTTGTGAGTAATTTCAGGAAGTATGCTGAGGGGGTCAATGAAGAAATTCTTGCTGAGGCACCCCTAATATAGCAGGCTTTGTTAATTCTCCCCTTTTCCCTCCGATAACTTCTTCAACTGAAAGTGTTGCAATATTTTTGTTGTTGATGTGGTATAAACTATTACTGATCTTTTTCTTTACACTGCCCATGTTCAGGGCCGATGACAAGCTGATCGACTGGAGCGAATCCAGAAAACTTACCTGGAACGATTTTAAAGGTGCCGTCGATCATTCTTCTCCCAATGTTGCACTAACCAGTAGTAGTATCCATGTGGAATTTGGGTACAACAACAAATCACTTACT
>JBDTMM010000291.1:0-3848 GCA_039934275.1 Flavitalea sp.
TTTTGTTTGCGGTTCAGGTGTTGTATGATCAGTTCGCTATTATTGGCTGCCCATTCCATCCTGGGTACATAAGACCGTAGAACAGGATCGGTGGGAATATTCATCCACCGTGTTTTTGCGATAAATGGACCCATCAAAGGACAATCGTCCATCGAGCATATGTAGTTCCAAACCAATTTCAGTTTCCTTTACTTTCAACGGTCTTAAGTTCTGGTTGGGGCTAACATCGCCGCTCGACCCTAATGCCGTTCCGTTAAATGAATTTGGAAGCAGCGAATAATAAAGGCTCTGTGAGTAAGGATCGGTATCGCTTCCCACCTCTGCATAAGCAGCACGAATTTTTCCATAGTTCAACCATGAAGGATGAAAATTCAGCGCGTCTGTGAAAATAAAACTTGTACTCACAGACGGGTATAGGTAACTGTTAGACTTCGGATTCAGTGTCGAGAACCAATCATTACGGGCAGTTATATTCAGGAATAAAAAACTTTTGTACGAAAATTCAGCTGAACCATATAATGAGTTCACGACCTTTCTGCTGTAGGTATAATTAGTGTTTTTTATCTGACCATTACCGATCGTGTAAAGCGGCTTGGTGTAGAAATTGGTTACTGAGGTATACAAATTGGTATTCACCTGATCCATTCGGTTGCCACCGGCAGTAAGTGAAATTCCAAAGTTACCGATATCCTTATTAGCGCCTATAATGAAATCATAGTTTTGTTCGCGGAAAGTGCCTTCTGACTGATAAAAACTTCCATTATATCCGGTAACGGCTGGATCTAAAATATTCGTTCCAGTAGGAACATTGAAATCATACGGCCTGGTAAAGTAATCTTGACCTCCTCGGACCTGTGCATACAACCAATTATTAAACTGGTAACGTAATGTTACATTGCCAAATAAACGATCTCTTGTTATATTCTCCGACCTAACATTAGTTACCCAAAAAGGGTTACTCCATTCTGGGAAGCGTGATAGCTGAGCTTCTGTACCTGAAGGTGTTTTGTAAAAATTCCTTATCCAGTTAACGTCAATACTGTTGTTTAATAAGTAGATGGTGGAATTAGGGTTCATTTCCTCAATACTAAACTGTGGAGGGTTTCTGTTGTGCTCTTTTGAATAGTTTGCATTTACCAGAACAGAAAACTTTTCGGTGATTTTATAATTGAGCGCAAAGTTTAAAATTCTTTTATCGAAGTTTGAATTTGGAACGATGGCATTGGCATTGGTGTTGGCAAACGATAACCGGAAACTCCCCTTATCGTTACCTGAAGAAACGGCAACGGAATTAGTGAATGTTTTTCCGGTAATGTAAAATGCTTTTATTTTTGACGGGGCAGCTACATAGGGGCGCATAACGCCATCAAATTGTGGGGTCAATGCACCATCAAATTTTTCTCCGAAATTCCATGTTCCCGATCCCTTTGCTTCTCCAAAATCAGCCTGGCGCAAGCCATTTTCTCCCTGGCCATATTCTTGTTGGAAGTCGGTATAGTCCAGTGGCTGGGCCATTTGCAAACTTGAATTAATTTCTATGCCTATCCCATTGGATTTAGTACCAGATTTCGTAACGATAATAATGGCGCCATCTTTAGCCCTGAATCCATAAAGAGCGGCCGCAGCGGCACCTTTTAATACGGTCATAGAAGCAATATCGTCCTGGTTGATGCTCTGCAATCCATCTCCGCCATCCGATCTGCCCTGGCCGGTGCTGGTAGTATTATTGATAGGTAAGCCATCAACAATGATCAATGGGGAATTGTCTCCGCCGAAAGAAGACTGCCCCCTGATCCTGATTTTTGATGAACCGCCGGGTCCGCTAGCTGGGGGCGATACATTTACACCCGCAATCTTGCCCTGAAGGCCGTTCCCAAAATTAGTGGTGTGATCCGTCATTTGTGACAGATTTACTGTTGCGGCACTATATCCAAGACTTTTGGATTGTCGTTTGATACCAAGTGCCGTAACTACTACCTGATTGAGTGATTCATCCGCTTTAAGCAATACCACATCAATCGAGGTTCGATCGCCAACCCTTTGTTCCTGGCTAACGTAACCCGTATAGGAAAACATTAAAATCGTTTTGTTGTCAGGAACAGATATTATAAAATTACCATCTGCATTTGTGTTGACACCAGCATTGGTGCCCTTGATAGTAATACTTGCATTCGAAAGCGGATTGCCGTCTTCATCTTTGACCTGCCCGCGAATCTGAACAGGTGGTGGTATATCCATCGCCAAAGATACCTCGGAACCAAAAGTAGCAGCAACCGGCTCCTGTCGAATGACGATGGTATTTTTAACAAGCGTATAAGTTAGCCTGAGGTCTTTGAGGCAGGTAATAAGCGCCTGGTCGACCGTTGCATTAACAATGTTCACCTCAATAGGAGGAGTGCTTTGTATCAGGTCTTTATCGAAAAAAAACAACAGGCCGGTTTGTTTTTCGATACTTTCAAAAACAGCTATTAAATGCACATGTTTGTGAACGAGGGTAACCCGCTGGGCGAAACCGTTCGCATTACTTTTAATAGTAAAAATTAGCATGAGTGCGATGATTAGCTTCATAATCGCCCATGGTTTGGCAACACGTTTTCCTAGACGAATGCTGCATTGGTTACTAGACAATAAAACCATACCTTTAAACTTGATTTAGGTGATAAATTTTCTTTTGAAACGAGCAAATTTTAACCTTTAAACCAGCGACGCTCCAAGCATTGCTGGTTTTTTGTTTACTAACGGACTCGGGTAACTGCTTAAATATTTATTAAATGGGAATAGGTTTAATGACCAACAGTTATTTTACTGCCCTTTACTGAAAACTTCACATCGCTCAGTTCCAATATTTCCAGAACCTCTGACAATTGCGAGCTCCTGCTTATTTTCCCTTCGAAGCTGCGTGAGGGAACATTGCCAACATACACCACCTGCACATCGTACCAGCGGCTGATTTCTCCCATGATTGTACGAATATCTGCTCCTTCAAACTGGAACAATCCATTTTTCCACGCCAAAACCTGTTGCATATTCGCATTATTGGTTTCTATCCCTTCATGCAAATCGTCCAGTACAGCCTGCTGACCCGGCTTTAAAATATTTGAAGTGCCTCCTCTGATTATTTTAACGCTTCCCTCTAATAAACTTGTTCTTATCAATCCATTTTCACCGTATGCATTTACATTAAAATGAGTACCTAATACATTTACGGTCATGTTACCTGATGTAACACGAAATGGCCTTTCTTTATTTTTTGCAACCTCAAAATACGCCTCTCCGGTAAGGCTCACCAACCTTTCGGAGCCATCAAACTTTGATGGAAAACGAATGGACGATCCTGCATTTAACCAAATCTCACTGCCATCGGGTAATACTACCTGGTATTGACTTCCGGCGGGAGTTGATAGGGTATTATATACTACCGGATTTGCAGTAGCTATAGAATCTTCTTTTTTGAAAACCAACAGCGTACCGCTTTTGCTGATGCTGACTGCTCCCAGCTGAAGTGTTGAAGCCCGGGATTCGTCAAGAACGATAGTTTTACCATCGGACATGCTAAGCACCGCACCTTCGCTCTTATGTGGAACGGATGAATGGGCAACGGGAACTTCAACCGATTTAGCAGATGTGCTATTAAACAACCAATAACCTGTTCCGACAATAAATAATAAGGATGCTGCCACCTGACTCCAATATGGAAAAATTAGCTGCTTGCGATCGAATGCGTTACCCGACCTGTTTCTTTCCAAAATGTTTTTTAAAACGAGCGCTGCATTTTGATCGGGCATTTCAATTTCAGGTACAGGGCCAGAGATAACTTTTTCCACAAGTTGTTTAAAAATTATTTCATT